>JAUIME010000430.1 GCA_030433195.1 bacterium | reverse complement strand
CGTCGAGTCGATGGCCCCGTCATCGTCGGGATCGTTCAGGAAGATCGCATGATGGCGAGCAGGACCATGAAGGATCCACTTCGGCCCCTCGATAGCATGATCCCCATAGGACAGCCCTTTCGAGCCTGCGATCTCCGGCAGACGCACGGTGTCGTAGATCTTGACCGGATCCGCGCGAAGCCCATCGCCGAGCCGCAAGCGATAGACCTCGTCCTCCGTCGTGAGAACGAGCATCGTTCGACGCCGATGATCGACGGCGATCGATCGAAGGAACCCGAGTGTCGATCCCGAGTAGAGAACGGTCCGCTGCACTTGGATGTCGGACTCGTAGCGAATCGCCCACTTCTCGATCGTACTGTGTCCGTTGCTCTCGTAGGTTCCTGCGACGAAGAACGTGTCGAGTTCCTTCGTACTTTCCTCGCAAGGCGCTGCAACGCCAGTCAGCAAGAATGGCGCTCGAATCTCGTCCTGGCGAGTCTCCCACGCGGCGGAAAGCGAAGATCTCGAGGCCCGCTTGATCCGGACCTTCTGGCTCGCCGTATCCCAACCGAACCAAGCGCGCTTCCGATCCGTGTAGACGGCAGTCGTGTCCAGCGACAAATCCAGATTGTAGAGATCGGCGGGAATGGGCAAGGCGGGTGGAGGATCCGGCGGCCCCGCCAAGAGCTCGCCTCGATCCGTCGAGCCGACGACCGCCCAGCAGATCGAGATCATGACAGCAAGGGCGAGAACGAACTTCGCAGTACGATTCATGTCCAACTCCTCGATCTCGTAACCATGAATTCCTCCATCGGTGAACTCTGCATCGTCTCGGTTCCAGACCGTCTTTATTCGTCGCTCGCCGCGCGCTTGACGCTCGTCTTCGGCGCGCGTGTCAGGCCCCGAGACTCGAGGCTTCCGTACCGACTCGGCCGGGCGCCTGCCGGGTCGGTTCCGCAGCTCGGTGGGTTCCACCTTCTATCACGTTCGAAGCGCCAATTCCTTGGGTCCCGGCGCCCCGAGACGCGAATCCGCGGACCGAGCGGTAGCCGTCGCGAGGGCTGCCGGACGACGAAAAGCGCACCCTTCGAAATCGTCGACATTTCGCGCTAAGGGATCGGCGATCGCGTTCCGATGCAACTCTGGACGCCGTCTTGGAATCGGGCCGTTGCGGGGCTCGTCGGGGGCGGCTCGGTGCGCCCGGATCGGGCGCCGGAGTAGCAGGGAGGGTCGCATGCTCACGTCGACTCCGGGGTGGAGTAAAACGGCTCCTTCTCCGGCACTCCCAAGTGGTTGCGAGTGCTCGCAGAAATCACAGAAAGCGGTTCCCATCGGGGGCGTGGTCCGTACAATCGGGCCCGTTCGTTCCAACGGGGTTATCGCGGAAGGTATCTGCGTGGCAGTTCGCTCGGGAAAGCGGCCGCTCGGTGCTTCCCTTGTCGCTGCTCCCTCCTTCGCTTTTCGATCACAAACTCTTGGCTTTCATGCCATTGCATCTTTGTAACCAGTTCGATCGGGCTCGGCGTACGGGACGACCGCGCTCGAATTTCCTGCTTCGAGGAACCACGAACCATGCTGACGAAGAGGTCCACGATGCGATTTGACTCGATCTCTCGCCGCTTCGCCGCCTTCCTCGCGCCCGCGTTGGTGCTCGCACTCGGTGTCGTCGTCACGATCGACGCCTTTGCGCAGCCCGGACGACGCGGACGCGGTGGAATCGCGATTCGAGGGGCGACGATCCACACGATGAGCGGCGACGTCATCGAGAAGGGCACGATCCTGATCGCGGGCGGCAAGATCCGGGCGATCGGCGCCGACGCCGACATCTCCGTGCCTGAACGAGGGTTCGAGGTGATCGACGCGACCGGGAAGACGATCATCCCGGGGCTCGTCGACGCCGACAGCGCGCTGATGCGAGCCGAGGCGGCGGGCGGCAACTCCCTCGCCTACTCGAAGGCCGTCGACGCACTGAACCCCTACGATGCCGACGGAATTCGCGAGGCCCTCGCCAACGGCGTCACGACGATCTTCGCGAGCCCGGCCGGACGCGGCGGCATCCACGGCATGGGCGCGGTGGTGAAGCTCGATCCGAACCGTCCGATGGCGGACCGCGTCCTCGACGACGAAGCCGCGCTGTGTGGCGGCCTCGGGGTTTCGCAGCGCCTGAACCCGGTCCTTCGCGCCAAGGAGTACGGAACCCTCGGCAAGCTCTTCGAGCAAGCGAACGCCTACCTCGACGCTCGCGACGACTACGAAGACGAGTTCGAGGAGTACAAGGAAGAGATCGAGAAGCGCGCCAAGGAAAACGAAAAGAAGGACGGCGGCGACAAGGACAAGAAGGACGAAGCCGGCGACGACGAGAAGAAGGACGACGACAAGAAGGACGAGGGCGACACGCCGAAGGCCGACGAGCCGAAGGACGACGCCCCCGAGTCGCCGCGTCGTCGCGGTCGCGGCCCGCGCCGCCCGCCGCAGGATGGCGGCGCCGCCGGCGGTTCCGCACCGACGGCGTTCTCGCTCGATCACGAACGCCTCGCTGCCTACCCGCCCGAGCTCGCGACCTGGCTCGGCGCGCAGGAGGAAGAGCAGAAGAAGGAAGGCGACGACAAGAAAGACGAGAAGGACGACCTGAAGCGCCCCGACGAGCCGAAGCGACAAGCCGCGACCGAAGCGCTCGTTCGTGCGCTCGAGGGTGACGTTCCGCTTCGCGTGTCCGCGCATCGCGCCGAGGACATCCTCAACGCGATCGCGATCGCCGAGGAGTACGGCGTGCGTCTCGTCATCGACGGCGCGACCGAGGGCTACAAGGTCGCGAAGGATCTCGCCGAGCACGACGTCACGGTCGTCGTCGACGCCGCCGCGCGACGCGGCGACCGCGAAGGCGGCATCTACCGCGACAGTCATCCCGGGAACGCGGCCGAGCTCGAGAAAGCCGGCGTGCACATCGTGCTCGGATCGGGCGCGATGCCGAACCGCACGCGTTTCTTGTGGCTCGACGCGGCGCTTGCCGCCTCGCACGGTCTCTCGACCGAGCGCGCGCTCGCCGCGATCACGATCGACGCCGCGAAGCTGCTCGGCGTCGACGACACGATCGGATCGCTCGAAGTCGGCAAGGACGCCGACCTCGTCGTCCTGAGCGGTTCGCCGTTCTCGGGCACGACCGTCGTCGAGTCGGTCTTCGTCAACGGCCGCAACGTGACCACGAACCCATGAGGAGCGAAGGAGACATTACCTTGAACCGAACGGCGGGCTCGAGACTCGCGATCCTCTTGGCGGTGTGGATGCTCGGCGCGCTCGCGTCGAACGCTCTCGCCGGCGAGAAGTACGCGGTCACAGCAAAGCAGATCTACACGAACGGCGGCAACGTCGTCGAAGGCGGCGCGCTCGTCATCCAAGACGGCCGCGTGGTCGGCGTGTTCGACAAGGCGCCCGAAGGCGTGCACACGGTCGACCATCCCGACGCCGTCATCATCCCGGGCATGATCGACGTCCACACGCAGATCGGTGTGCGCGGATCGCTCGCCGATCTCGCTGATCCCGTGCAAGGCGACCTCGACGCGATCGACGCGTTCGATCCGCATCACCCGCACTTCGCGGACGCGATGCGCGCGGGCGTCACGACGGTCGTGCTGCTGCCGTCGGCGCAGAACGTCGTCGGCGGGATCGCGGCGGCCGTGAAGACGGGCGGCCCGATCGCGAAGCGACGCATCGCGTCGGATCAGCTTCCCGTGACGATGTCGGTCGCGGGCGAAGCGGTCGGCAGCGTCCGCGGACGCACCCCGACGTCACGCATGGGTACCTACGACCTGTTCCGTCGCACGCTCGACGATGCGAAGAGCGACGCGGGCTCGCCGCTCGGCAAGGTCGCCGCGGGTCAGCGCCGCGCGATCGTGCACTGCGGTGACGCGACCGATCTTCGCATGCTGACCGACGAAGCCAAGCGCCGCGGCATCCGCGTCGCGGCTGCGTTCACGGGCGAAGTCGAGCGCAGCATCGACGACCTCGCGAAGCTGCGGCTTCCGGTCGTGTTCGGACCGCTCGGCATGGGCGCGTCGACGCGCGTTCTGCGAGCGCCGGGACAGCTCGGCAATGCCGGACACACCGTCGCGTTCGCGAGCGGCGCGCCCTACTCGGCCGCCGACGGCTTGCGCATCACCGCCGCGCTCGCCGCGCGCCACGCGACCGGCGATCGCGCCGGACTCGCCGCGAACACCCTCGACGCGATCACGCGCGTGCCGGCTCGCCTCGCGGGCATCGAAGCGCGCGTCGGAACGCTCGCCGCGGGCAAGGACGCCGACTTCGTCGTGCTGTCGGGCGACCCGCTCGACCTGTCCTCGTCCGTGCTCGAAGTTTGGATCCAAGGGCAGCGCGTCTTCGACGGCCAAGCCCACGACGTGAAGGAGTAGAATCGTGATGAGGAATCGAACGACCCTCACCCGCATCGCCGCCGCGTCGCTCGCGCTCGCCTTCGCAGCGCTGACGGCGCACGCCGGCGACACGATGGCGGTCACCGTCGGCAAGGCGTACCTCGGCAACGGCACCGTGGTCGAGAACGCGACCGTGCTCGTCATCGACGGCAAGATCGTCGCGGTCGGCCCGGGCATCGACATCCCCGACGGCGCCACCGAATACGATCGCAGCGAGTCGACGCTCACGCCGGGACTCATCGACGCCTACTCGACGGCCGGCGTCACGAACGAAGAGTCTTGGGCCGAGCATGCCTCGGAAGTCATCCCCCACCTGCGCACGCTCGACGCGTGGGATCTCGAGCACCGCGACTTCGGCCGCCTCGTGCGCGACGGCGTCACGACGATCTTCCTCGCGGGCGACCCCGCGAGCGTCATCGGCTCCAAAGGCGCGGTCGTCAAGACCGGCCGCGATCTGCCGAACCGCGTGCTCGTCGAAGAAGGCGAGCCGATGGTTTCGATCTCGGTCGAAACCTGGCAGCGCGGCGAGTCGAACCGGCAACCGAGCGGTTGGCAGCAGTCGTACCTCACGCGCCGCCCGACGACCGGAATGGGCAACTCGTGGGTAATCCGCGAAGCCTTCTACAACGCGATGCGCAACGAATGGGGTTCCGACCGCGACGCCGATCCGGGCCCCGCGCAAGACACGCTCGTCTCGGTGATGGAAGGC
>JAUIME010000429.1 GCA_030433195.1 bacterium | reverse complement strand
TCGTTCGGCAAGCTCTTCGCCGCGGGCTGGAACGAGATGCGCGCGACGATGTCGCTCGTTCGCGAACACCCGGTGCTCTTCCGGTTCTTGCTCGCGTTCCTCGTGTACATGGCCGGACTGTACGCCATCATCGCGTTCGTCGGAATCTACGCCGAGCGCGAGCTCGCGATGTCGCTCTCCGACCTCACGGTTCTGTTCCTCGTCGTACAGGTGAGCGCGGCGTTCGGCGCGTTCGGGTTCGGATACCTCGAACGATGGGTCGGCCCCAAGCGCACCGTGATGCTGACCCTCGGGTGGTGGGGCTTCGGCGTGCTCTCGATCTACTTCGTCGACAACATCGCGAGCGTGACCGGCCTGTCGCCGAAGGCCGTGTTCACGGGCCTCGCGCTCGTCCTCGGTTCGGCGATGGGCGCGACCCAAAGCTCGAGTCGCGCGATGGTCGGGTTACTCACGCCCGCTTCTCGGTCGGCGCAGATGTTCGGCTTCTGGGGATCGTTCGCGCGGCTCTCGAACTTGCTCGGCCTGACCTACGGCTTCGCGGCCGATGCGATTGGCTTGCGTCCCGCGCTCTGGCTCGTCGTCGCGTTCTTCGCGGCCGGCGCGATCCTTCTCGCGCGCGTGCCCGTCGAAGAAGGCATCGCCGCGGCCGAACGCGAAGGCTGATGCACGGGCAGCAGTTCCTGCGGCCACGCGCACCGCTCGCGAAACGAATCGACTTTCGCGGTCTTCGAGACGAAACCGCCTCCCACAACGAAGCGGACCGGCGAAACGAAACGGGCCGAGTCAAAGGATGCCCCTCGACCCGGCCCGGTGTCTCCGTGTTTCACGATCGTCGTTTCGCGGTCGTCGCTGCGATCACTCGCCGTAGACGATCGTCTTGTAGACCGTGTACAGACCGAGCACGCTGAACGACTCGTTGTCGACGTGGTGCACCTTCGTGATGCCGCCGTTCTCCATGGCCGCCTTGATCGAGGCGTCGCCCTGCGAGAAGAAGATGATGCCCGTGGCTTCGGCTTCGCCGACGCGCGACATGCCGACGTTGTTGTCGACACCGGCGACCGGGCCGCCGACGTTCGCCGTGACGAGACCACCGATCACGGGCGCACCCGTGGGAACGACGCAACCCGTCGCGACGAACGCGACGGCGACGAGGCACGCGCAAAGAATGACGTTCTTCATGATGAAACTCCTGGTATTCGAGTTGGAAACTCCTTCGCGCGGAGCGTCCGCCCCGGCGCGAGCACGGTCGTCCTCGCGACCGCAACGAGCCGCGGATTCTATCGTTCCCGCTCGAATTCGGTCAACACGGGCACACGGGTCGACGGTCGAAGCCGCGGATTCGCCCCCACGAAGCCCGGATGCCCCGGTTTTGTACGGTGCCGCCGAATCGTCCCTCCGGTACGCGCGCGTTCGGCCGCGCGAAACGCCAGGATTCGACCCATGACCTCACGACCCGATCCTCCGAACACGGGCGAGTCGCCCCTTGGCAACGCCCCGGCCGCCGAGCTCGAGCTCGACCGCGCGACGATGCAGCACATGATCGACGCGGCGACCGCGCGCGTGCTCGATTGGATCGAGTCGCTCGGAGAGCACCCCGCCCAGAGCGACGACGACGGTGCCGCAGTCGCCCGCGCGCTCGAGGAGCCGCTGCCGCGCGACGCGACTCCGTTCGAGACGCTGCTCGCGGAGCTCTTCGATCACGTGATTCCACCTGGCCTGGAGACCGCCGGGCCGGGCTACCTCGCCTACGTCCCCGGCGGCGGGCTCTTCCACGCGGCCGTCGCCGACTTCGTCACCAACGCCGTCAATCGCTACGTCGGCGTTTGGCTCCCGGCGCCGGGCCTCACGCAGCTCGAAGTGAACGTCGTGCGCTGGCTCGCCGAGATCGTCGGGCTGCCCGACACGGCGGGCGGCTTCTTGACGACGGGCGGGTCGCTCGCGAACCTCGCGGCCGTCGTCGCCGCACGCGATCACCATCTACGCGACGGGCACACGCTCGGCACCGTCTACGTCTCCGATCAAGCGCATCACTGCGTCGAACGCGCCGCGCGCGTGGCCGGCATTCGCGCTGAGCACGTGCGACGCCTCGCGACCGACCCCGAAGGTCGTTTGCTCGCCGAGCCCGTCGCCACCGCCATCGAAGCCGATCGTGAAGCCGGGCTGCAACCGTTTCTCGTCGTCGCGAGCGCGGGCACGACGAACACCGGAGCCGTCGACGACCTCCGCGCACTCGCCGAACTCACCGAACGACAGGGTACCTGGTTTCACGTCGACGCGGCCTACGGCGGGTTCTTTCGCCTCACGGAGCGCGGTGCCGCCGCACTCGAAGGCATCGAGCGCGCGGATTCGGTCGTCGTCGATCCGCACAAGGGACTGTTCCTCCCGTACGGCAACGGCGCGCTACTCGTTCGCGACCCGGCGACGTTGCGACGCGCGTTCTCGAGCGACGCCGACTACATGCCGGACCTCTCGCACGAGCCCGAGATGGTCGACTTCTCGTCGATTTCGCCCGAACTGTCGCGCGACGTCCGCGGCCTGCGCTTGTGGCTCCCGCTGCGCATGCACGGCATCGACGTGTTCCGCCGTGCGCTCGACGAGAAGCTCGACCTCGCGCGCTACGCCGCCGACGGACTCGCGCGCATCCCCGAGATCGAAGTCGTGACGCCGCCCGCGCTCTCGATCGTGACCTTCCGGATGCGCGAGCCGGGACACTGGCGCACGCGCATGTTGCAGAAGAAGGTCAACGAGTCGCGCCGCGTGTTCCTGAGCGGCACGAAGTTCGGCGGCCGCCACGTCATCCGGATCTGCGTGCTGTCGTTCCGGACGCATCGTGATCGTATCGACGAAGCCCTCGCGATCATCGGTGACGCCGCGCGGGAGCTCGCGCCGTGAGCCACGCTCCCACACCCGCCCCCGAACGATTCGACGTGGTCATCGTCGGTGCCGGCGCGGCCGGGCTGCTCGCCGCCATCGCCGCGCGCGGCGCGATCTCCGACGACGGCTCGACCCACGCCCCGCCCCATGATGCTCCGACCGTGGCGCTCTTCGACTCGATGCCGCAACCCGGCAAGAAGATCCTCATCTCGGGCGGCGGCAAGTGCAACCTCACGAACGAACGCGTCACCGAGCACGACTTCGCGCCCGTCGGCTCGAAGATCGTGCGCAGTATCCTGCGCGAGTTTCCGCCCGCGGCGATCGTGCGCTTCGTCGAAGAGGCCGGCATCCCGACGCGCATCGAGCCGACCGGCAAGATCTTCCCGGCCGAAGGACGCCGCGCGCGCGATGTCCTCGGAGCGCTCCAGAGCGGAGCCCGACGCGCGGGCGTCGTGTTCCGCTTCGGCCACGCGATCGACGAGATCGACCGCCCCGCGCCAGGCGACGGCTTCCGCCTCGTCACACGGAGCGCGGACCGCGACGGCGCGACCGGCACCGTGCATGCCGCTCGCGTCGTGATCGCAACGGGCGGTCGTTCCATTCCCAAGACGGGATCCACGGGCGCGGGTTACACGTTCGCCGAGCGATTCGGGCACACGATCGTCCCGACACGCCCTGCGCTCGTCGGGCTCACGTCGGCTCACCCCGCGGGCTTGGCCGGCCTCACGATGCCCGCGCTCGTGCTCGTCCGACGCGACAACGGCAAGGAGATCTACCGCTCCGCGGGGAGTCTCCTGTTCACGCATCAAGGCATCAGCGGTCCCGCGGGACTCGACGCATCGCTGTGGCGCGCGACCGCGCCGGTGTCCGACCCGGATGTCGTCGCCGATTTCTGGACGCTTGCCGATCCGAACGGACCGTGGCGCGCGTTCCGCGATCTGCCGAAGCCGCCCGGTGCGTGTCTTGCCGAGTCGCCGAACGCAACCGACCCGACGCACGTCGACGCATTCCTGCGGAACCAGGCCGCACTACATCCGAAGCGCCGGCTCGCGAGCGCGCTCACGCAGCGTTTGCCGCGCAGCCTCGTCGACTCGGTCGTCGCCGACGGCGACACGCCGCTCGCCGAACTTCGACAAGACGCACGCCGACGCGCGGCCGCGGCCGTCACGCGTTTCGATCTCGGCATCCGCGGCGACGCCGGCTTCGAACGCGCCGAAGTCACCGCGGGCGGCGTACCGCTCGGCGAGCTCGCGCGCCGGACGCTCGAGAGCCGGATCGCCCCGGGCCTCTCCTTCTGCGGCGAAGTCGTCGACGTCACGGGACGCCTCGGCGGCTTCAACTTCCAGTGGGCATGGTCGAGCGGCTACGTCGCCGGCCGCGGCGCCGCACGCATCCCCGCCCCCGACTCCGAACGCCGAGGAGATTCCGCATGACCGCTCCCGAACGACCGCGCTTCATCTACCACATCGTTCCCGCCGACGTCTGGCGAGCCGGCGCCGACGATTCGCTCTACCGCGCCGACTCGCTCGACACCGAAGGGTTCCTTCACGCCTCGACCGCACCACAGCTCTATGACTCGGCCGACCGCCACTTCGCCGGACGCGAGGGACTCCTCGCGCTGCGGATCGACACCGAGCTCGTCTCGGCCCCTCTGCGCTACGAGATTCCCGACCACGATCCACGCGCGTTCCCGCACGTCTACGGCCCCCTCGAGCGCAGCGCCGTCGTCGATGTCCGCCCGCTCACGATCGGCCGCGACGGCCGCTTCGAACGCGCGCCGCTCGAGAGCTGACGCGCCATCGACGACCGCCTCGCCCCCCGGCACCACGAGGGGATTCCGCAATCAACCGCCAGAAGACGTAGCCTCGCCACCGTCGACACCGCCACCGTCGACACCCTCGCCGTCGACTTCGGAATCACCGTCGGCTTCGCCGGCGGCTGCTTCGCCGCCCTCGGCGTCCGGCTCGGCCGCCGACGTGCGTGCAGCTTCGGCGTCGAGATACGGTTGCATCAACGCGCGCACCGCCTCGCCGATGGCCATCGTCTTCTCGTTGTTCTGCGTACTCGGCGCGAGCGTCTTCGTGTAGAAGAAGGCATCGCCTTGCGCGGGCCACACGGTCGTCGTGTGGATGTTGCCGAGCGGACGCGCGCGCTGCTTCTGCGTGAGCCAGTGGTTCGCGTCGTCTCGAATGCCACGAAGATCGACGAACGCAAACTCGTGCCCCAGTCGATGCACGAGCTCTTCG
>JAUIME010000428.1 GCA_030433195.1 bacterium | reverse complement strand
GTCCGAACTCGAAGGAAGGCGCCGTGAGCGCTACCTCGACGAAGCCTGCGGATCCGATTCCGAACTGCGTGCGGAGGTCGAGTCGCTGCTGCGGTCCGACGATGCGGCGACGGGGGCATTCCTCGAACCCCCCGACGGAGCGTCGGTGGGCGAGATCATCGATCGCCAGGGTCGTGACACGCTCGTTGGAACGCGGCTCGGGCCGTACCGCGTCAAAGAGCGACTCGCGGCGGGGGGAATGGGCGTCGTCTACCTCGCCGATCGCGAGGACGGGCAGTTCGAGTCGCGCGTCGCGATCAAGGTCATCAAACGTGGGATGGACAGCGAGCGCGTGCTGCGACGCTTCAAGCGCGAACGCCAGACGCTCGCCGATCTCGTGCACGAGTACATCGCGCGCTTGCTCGATGGCGGCGTGACGCCCGATGGCCGACCGTACCTCGTCATGGAGTACATCGACGGCGAACCGATCGATGCGTATTGCGACGCGCGCGCGCTTTCGGTGCGAGAGCGCCTCGCGTTGTTTCGAAAGGTCTGCCGCGCCGTCCAGTTCGCGCACGCCAATCTCGTCGTGCATCGCGACCTCAAGCCGTCGAATATCGTCGTGACCGCTGATGGCACGCCGAAGCTCCTCGACTTCGGGATCGCGAAGCTCCTCGACGACGAAGGCGAGGTCGACCGATCCGTGTTGGAAACCGGCGAAGAGCGGCTCATGACGCCTTCGTACGCGAGCCCGGAGCAGGTGCGCGGCGATACGATCACGACCAAGACGGACGTCTACGGACTCGGACTCGTCTTGTACGAGCTGTTGAGCGGGCATCGTCCGCAACGGGTCGAAACGGGATTGCGGCAGGAAATCGAGCGCATCATCTGCGAAGAGCAGCCGACGCGCCCGAGTGCGGCCGTCGACGTCGTCGCGACGTATCAGACCGACGCGGGCGAGACGCTCACGTTGACGCCGGAGTCGGTTAGTCGAACGCGTGAGGGGCGCCCCGAACGACTTCGAAGGCGACTTTCGGGCGACCTCGACAACGTCGTGATGATGGCACTGCGCAAAGAGCCGGAGCGACGGTATGTGTCGGTCGAGCAGTTTTCGGAGGACATCGCGAGCTTCCTCGCCGGGCGTCCGGTTGCCGCCCGAGCGGACACCTTCTCGTACCGTTCGGCGAAGTTCCTGCGTCGCAATCGCATCGCGGTTCTCGCCGCGCTGCTCGTTGTCTCGTCGCTCCTCGTCGGAATCGTCGCGACCGCGATCGAGAGCCGGCGCGCGCGCCGCGCCGAGCAAGATGCCGTCGTGCGACTCGAAACGGCGCAGGCCGTCGTACGGTTGTTGCTCGACGTGTTCGAAACGTCCGATCCGCGCGAATCGCCCGATACGCAGATGACGGCCGAAGAGATCCTCGCGCGAGGCGCCGAGAAGGTGCGCGAGCAACTGACCGATCGCCCCGAGGTGCGTGCGACGTTGTTGGGCGCGATCGGCAACGTGTATCGGCGGATGGGCGCTTACGACGAGGCGCGACCGCTCCTCGAGGAAGCGCTGGCGCTTCGGGTGCGCGAGCTCGGGGAGCAAGATGCCGCCACGGCCGCGAGCTTCGATCGTCTCGGGATGTTGCTCCAATCGGTCGGCGACCACGACGCGGCGCTCGAGCATCTCGAGCGCGCGCGCGCGATCCGATTACGGCTGTTCTCGGTGCCGCATCCCGACATCGCCCTGAGCGAGAACACCGTCGGGCTCGCACTGAAGGGCGTCGGCCGCCTCGGCGAGGCGCGTGCATGCTTCGAGCGTGCGCTCGAGCAGCGGATCGCACTGTTCGGCGAAGAGAATCGATTCGTCGCGTACTCGATGTCGAACCTCGCCAAGGTTCTGACGCGGACAGGAGACGTGGACGAGGCCGAGCGGTTGCAGCGCCGAGCCCTCGCGATTCGCGAGTCGATTCTGCCGCCCGATCACGTCGATCTCGCCGACAACTTCAACAGCCTCGCCGTGACGCTGCGTCGAAAGGGCGAGTCGGAGGAGGTCGAGTCGCTCTATCGGCGTTCGATCGAGATCCTGGCCAAGCGATACGGTGACGACCATCCGCTCGTGGCGCGGGTTCAAGTGAATCTCTCGCGCGTGCTGCGCGACGACGGGCGATTGGGGGAGGCGGGTCGACTGCTCGAAACGGCGATTCGTGCGCTCGAACGTCGCTACGACGAGGGGAATCCGGAGCTCGCGACGGCCCGGACGAGGCTCGGCGAATTGCTCATCATCATGCGTCGTTTCGGGGAGGCGATCGAGCCGTTCGAGTCTTCGATCGCGGTGTACCGTGACACGTACGAAGGCGATCACGAAGAGCTCGCGATGGCGCTCCTGCACTCGGGAATGGCCCATCACGGCGCCGGCAAGCTCGAAGAGGCCGAGGTGCGATTCCGCGAGTCGGTGGCGATGTGCGAGCGCCTGTTCGGTCCCGACCACGGCCATACGCAGGCGGCTCGAAAGCGGCTCGACGCGCTTCTCTCGGCAGGCCCGAGGTAGCTGCGGGCGTCTGAGGGGCCGAAGATGCCGCGAAGAAAAAGAAGAAAGCGTGGCGGCATCGAGGGATCCATCCTGCGTTTCGACGGGGCAGGGGCCCGGATCGCAATGCTGGAGTCGCGGGGGCGGATCCGGTACATTTAGGGATCTTCCAGAAGGAGATCGACATCATGAACCGTCGAATGCCATGGATTCTCACTCGCTGTGCAATGTTCTGCCTGTGCGCGGCGGTGCTCGTAGGCGTCTATCAGGTAAGGTCTTACGCTTGCGAGAGCGAGATCGAGTGGGAGACGAGTCCGCTCGTCGACATCGAAATCGTCTATCAGGAGTGCGTCGAGGGGACGGTCGGGTTGCCCGATCGCACGATTCGACAGCGGCTCCGATTCCGTATCGACGATGGTCAGCCGTTCGAGGCGTACGAGATTTGGATCCACGGTCGCAACGTCGCCACGCTCGTCACGGACAGTGACGGCAGGGCCGAGTGGGAGTTCCTGCGGCAAGGGATCCGGATCGGCCCCGATGGGCGTCCGCGATCGGCCCGTCGCATCGACGACGGCGATGTCTGCGGCGTCGAAGTCGACGGCAACCGCTTCGAAGCCGTCTTCGTTCGAATCTGAGCCCCGAGGCCTCCTTTCGCGATCTCGGTTGGGCCGCTTCACTCGCCGGATGCGGCAAGCGGCCGGATCACGAGGATCTCGACGTCGCGCTGCATTTCGTGAAAGCGCAATCCGAGTTGGGCTTGTGCCGCGGCGCGGATGCTGTCCGCGTCGTGGGCCTCGCATCGGAAGCGAACGTCGTAGCGACCCTCGAGTCCCGTTTCGTCGATGAGGACCCTCTCGAGCTTGCGTTCGAAGAATCCCGCGATCGACTCGGCCGGGATGCCGACGGCTTCGAGTCCGTTTCCGCCTTCCGAGCTGTACGAGGATCCGTCCTTCGCCACGGTCGGTACGAGCCCGTCGCCGAGCGACTCGCCCGTGGTCATCACGAGCACCTCGGTCGTGCGTGTTTCGAGCTTGGCTTCGAACCCGAAGGCCTGCTCGAGCGCGGTCGCGAGCATGCGGCGCATGTCGTCGAGCTCGCCACGCGGAAGCCGGATGGACACGTCGAACGGTTCGCCCGGTAGCTCGGCCTCGATCGCGATGCTCGCGCGCCGCATCTCATAGGCGATGGGGAGCAGGATCGGGAGGCGCTGCCCTTCGATCGTCATCGAGTGTTCGCTGACCGAGAAGCTCGCGCGCTCTCCGCGCGACGGGCGAATCGAGAGTTCGAACCACGCGGGTTCGCGCTCTTCGGAGTCGGCATCGGACGGCGACACGCGATCGTCTTCGCGATCCCTGAAGTGCAGCGTCGGTGGTCGCCCCGCGAGCATGTCGCGAAGCGGCTTCGCGGTGAGGCTCATGGGATACGTCACCGCCGCGACCTTGCCGTTCTTGTCGACGAGGACCGTGGTCGGCCATCCCTTCACCCCGTAGGCCGTCGGCATCGACTTGTCGCGATCGAGCCCGATCCACGACCGCATCGGCCGCTTCTCGAGAAACGGACGAATCGTCGCCTCGTCTTCGAACGTCACCGACAAGAAGACGACCTCCTCGTCGGCGAACTTCTCGGCCAAGTCGTTCAGATGCGGGATCGCCGCGACGCACGGCCCGCACCACGTCCCCCAGAACTCGAGCACGACGACCTTGCCGCGCAGCGCTTCCCACGAGACCTCGGCACCTTCCGGCGTCTGCAGCCACGAGTCGGCCGAGAGCGGCGGTGCGACGTCACCGACGGACGGGCCTTCCGCGGCGAACGACGCCGTGGCGAGCAGGAACAGGAGCAGGATCGGTCGAACGTGTGTCATCGGGATTCCTCTTCACGGGGTGTGCGTCGCGCACGAACCTGCAATTCGAATACGATCTCGGTTTCGCCTTCGAGATCGGACTCGTTCAGTTCGATGGTTTCGCCGGCGAATCGAAGCTGCCACCGTCGTTCTCTCCCGTCGGGGAACGGCGGCGGCGAATCGATCCGGTATTCGAAACGACCCGCGGCGTCGGTGTGCAACTCTCGGTGGTACCACGTTCCGCGAGCAGGCAGCATGAGCGTCACGACGGCGTCCATCCGCAGTTTGTTCGCTTGCTCGTCGCGATCGATTCGAACGACGCGGCCCTTCACGACGTGACCCTTGCGGAGCGTGACCGACAGGTCGGTCGCATCGTGGGCAACGCGGAACGCGAAGCTCGGCGCATGGGCGAAGTGATCGAAGTGCAGGTCGTAGCGGTATTGCGGACGGACGTCGATCGCGAAACGCCCGTTTTCGTCCGTCGTGCCTCGATGCGCCGAGCCGGACGGAAAGTCGAGACCGCCATCTGGCCGCTCGTATCCCGTGACGGCCCACTCGGCGTGCGCGATCGGCTCGCCGCGCTCGTCGACGACTCGACCCGTGATCGTCCCCGCGTTGGCGGATGCTGCGAACGCCAACGCGAGCGAGGTCCAAAGATGCGTCAGGGTCGGCTTCATTCTCGTTCTCCGCTCGGTTTGCCTGCTTTCCGCGGGGTGCGGAACCGTTGCTCATGGTAGACGCGGCGGGATGCGGTTTCCACGAGAAAACCGACGCGGATCATCCGTGTCGCGGGA
>JAUIME010000427.1 GCA_030433195.1 bacterium | reverse complement strand
GCTCGTTCGTACGTTCTCGAACCGGACGTTCGCGACGACGGATTGCCGCCGCGGGAACGTGCATCGTGGTGCGGGAACGACGACCGACGTTCTCCTCGTGAACGGCAGCGCCGGAGTCGGTGCGGATCGCGTGGTGACGTCGCCCGTGGGGGGCACGGTCGAGATCCGCGTGGAGGCTCCGCCGCTGGTCGACGAAGCTCCCTTCGCGCTCTACGCATCGACACGAGGGATCAACGCGGCGACGATCGACGTCCAACCGTTTCGGCTCGGTACGACCTGTCTGCCGACGCCACTCACGGACCGTCTTCCCGAAGTCCGCACGATCTGGAACAACACGGGCGAGCCTCTGCTGGGTGTTGCGGACCGCGCGTCGACACCGGCACCCAGTGTCATCGTGAACGCGGCGATCGGCAGTCCGATCGAAGTGTTCTTGCAAGGAGTGATCGTCGATCCGGGAGCTCCCAACGGACGCGCTGCGATCACGAACGGGGTGCAGCTCGTCATCGAGTGATCAAGGTCAACCGCGCCAATAGGCATCGACGGCGATGCGCCAGCGGCCCGCGTCGTCGCGCATCCAAACGAGCGCGAACTCGACGATCGACGTGCGCTCCGTGCCGTCGCGCTCGTAGGTGAGTGTCGAGCGGCCGCGCTGGTGTGCGATGCCGCGTTCGGCGTCGCCTTCGATGGAGAACGCATCGAGACTCCATGCGATGCCGCGACCGAAGCCTTGCCAATAGGCATCGATCGCTTCGCGTCCTTCGACACGGTAGCCGCCTGGGCCGAGCAGAACGGCGTCGTCGGTGTACATCGCGGCAACGGCAGCGAGATCGTCGCGGGCCATGGCGTCTTCCATGAGTCGCGTCGCGGTGAGGATCTCGGCGCGTAGATCGGAGTCGGCGGCCTTTCGCGGCGCTGCGCATCCGGTCGCTAGGGTTATGGCAGGCAAGAGGATGGCGATTGTCGCCAGGGATCCCGCCGTTCGAATCGTGGTTCTTCGGATGGTCATCATGAGCCTCGTCGTCTCGGACCCTTCATCGCCTGCGGACCGTGTGCGAGCGTACCGGATGCGCGGGGCATTCGCCAGGGGTGACCTTCTCGAACGCGACCCGTGTCGCTACAATGCGCGCGCCGCAAACGACTGCGGCCCAAACAGGAAGAGCCAAAGGAGGACTTCATGACGTCGGATACGACGCAGTTGCCGGTCTCCGCCCTCGAGGGGATCGGTCCCGCGACGGCGACGGAGCTCGAGTCGATTGCCGTCTTCACGGTCGCGGACCTGTTCCGCGCGAGCGAGCAAGCGCTCGACGGAGCCACGAGTGCATCCCTCGAGACTGCGCGGCGTTGGCGCGCGATGGCGGGATTCGTCGAGATCGAGGGCGTCGACCATCAACTCGCGGAGGCTCTTGCCGACGGCGGGCTCACGTCGGTCGAGCAAGTGCGCTCGCGCACCGCTGATCAGCTCACCACCCTGTTCACGGCGGCGAAGGACGCGAGCAAGATCCCCGAGGTTCCGGCAATCGAGACCGTGTATGGAATCCTGCTCGACGCGACGGTCCTCGCTCTCACGGGTTCGATGAACGGCACCGTGCGCGATGAAGCAGGGGACCCGATCGAGGGCGTCACGGTACGCATCGGCGGCGGCGAGTGGACGACGGATGCGCGCGGGCGCTTTCGTGCCACGCGAATCACGCTCGATCCGTCGAATCAGCTCGTCCTCGACAAGGAAGGCTTCGAGACTCTGGTGTTCGTGAACCCCCCGATTCTCACCGACGATGCCACGATCGCGGTCGAAGTCTTCACGCTCGAACACGCGACGCAGATCGACGAGGACGACGACGAAACACCGTCCGAGCACGCCGGTGAACTCTGCGAATACGAAGGCGACTTGCTCCCGCCGTTGTCACCGAACGCGATGACGACGCGCGCCATGGGAGACGCACCGCTTCGTGACGGCGACGTGTTGGTCGTCCACAAGGAGTACGGGGGCGGAGACGACGTGAAGTTGGCGTCGAAGTTCTTGCGGTACGAGAGTGGCCGCTACTATGTGCTCCATTGGCGTGTGGCGAAGAGCGATCTCCCGAACGGTGCTTCCGCGAAGGACATGTTTCGCTATCGCGATGGAGCCTTCCACAAGATCGTGAAGAGCGGTGCGACACCACACAGGTTGCGCATGCTCGCGGCACTGCGTCGTGTGCGAGCGACGGCGACGGGGTCGGCGATGCCTTCGTCTCGAGCGGAGATCGATCAAGCGATCGCGCACCGCAAGCAACTCCTCTTGAACGAGCTCTGATCGACGAACCCCAAACCGAGGTCTACGCCATGGACGAAGAAGACTTTCAGTGGGAGTTCCTCAGCAACGGGGGATGTGAGCGTTGCGACGCGATGGACGGCCGGCTCTCCGACGAGAATCCGCATCCGCGTCCGCACCCTGGCTGCTCGTGCCAGATCGTGAAGCGCGATTGGGGACTGGGGACCGACGATACATGTGACGAGGGGCGAATGCGCTACACGCTCCTCGACATTGTCGCGGTGCATCATCCGCACACGACGAATCAACCCGACGAGGAGTTCGATCTCGTCCACGTCTTCGCCATCACCTGCCCCGATGGCGAGACGATCGAGGCCGATATTTCGGTGTCGGTTCGCTACGGATACGAGGATGTCGACGAACTCTTCGAAGACGCGTTCGCCGAAGCGCTCGAACTCGTCGAGGAGCTCGCAGCGAGCGAATGCCAGACGTGTCCGGCACCGCCCGAGATCGTTTGATTCCCGAAGCTCGACGTGCGGTCTGGGTTGTGTATGTGGCAGCGGGCCTAGTGGATACGAGGTCGCCGGGCCTTGGCGAGAGAAGTCTGTCCTGTTGCGGGCGGCCTTTTTTTCGTTTTCTCGCGTTCGGCTTCGGGGGCGATTCCGCTTCGTGATGTAGCGCCGGGCTCCGTGGGGGCGGGACATCGTCCCGTCGCCGCATCTCCTCCCCGGTGGGCGAGGTCCACGATGGGCCTCGACCACAATGGTCTTGCGGTGAGCCGCTCGGGCCATGTCCCGTTCTCACGGCCTTCCGGTGCGCTCCGTCGAAACGTGGATGGCTTCGACGGGCACGTCTTTCGAAATCGAACAGAAGCCTTCTCGGGATTCGACCGGGTCCGTACTCCGACAGCCCCGGACCCGGCGAGTCTCGAAGGGTAGGAACGACTCTTTTTTCTTTCTCTCAGAGTACCGCGGTGCCCTGTATAGGGACGGGCTTTCTTCGAGCGCTCGCGACTCTCGGTACTCTGGCGTTTCACCGTCTCGGGGGGATCTCTTCGGAGTTCGTCTCGAACGTTGCGGATCCGACTCCCGTGTTCGGAGCGACCGGCCCAAGGGGGAGAGACCGATACGGTTCGACGCTTGGCGCTCTGCGCCTCGCGCCGACTCGAAGGTCTCGCTATGGAAGGCCAGGTGAGGGAGATCGTGAACCGGGAAGCCGGATCCTGCGTACGTTCGGGCGTGCGCCCGCGAAGGATCACCCCGGGACGGTGAGCGCCTCTCCATTCGACGACGCGTCGAGTGAGAGAAGAAACGGCACGGCTCGCTCGGCCCATTCCTCGGGGCTCGGGTACGACGCGGCGCTGTCGCCCCACGCCGAGCGCAGCATTTCGGTGTCGATGATGCCGGGGTTGAGCGCGACGCTCGCGAGTCCGTCGGGAAGGTCGTCGGCAAGGGCGCGCGACAGGCCTTCCACGGCCCACTTCGTCGTGCAATAGGGGCCCACGTTCGGCGACGTCGATCGTCCCCAGCCCGAGCTCATGTTCACGATCACGCCGCTCCCTCGTTGCATCATCCACGGCGTGAACGAGCGAATGGTGTTCGCGACGCCGGCGACGTTGACGTCGAGCATGTCGCGCATCTCGTCGGCCGTGATCTCCCACAACGGCGCTTGGCGATTCATGAGCGCTGCGTTGTTGACGAGCAGGTCGGGCGTACCGTGCGTCATGCGGATGCGCTCGGCGAAGCTGTCGACGGCCTTGTCGCGCGCGACGTCGACGGCGAAGAAGGCGTGCGGCTCGGGGAGTGCGGCCGCGAGGTCGCAAACGTGCGGATGCGATCGACCGCAGCCGATCACGACGTGCCCGCGTGCGGCGAACCCCGACGCGAGCGCACGGCCAAGGCCACGGGTGACGCCCGTGATGACGACGAGACGGGATTCTGTAGGGCGTGATTCGGGCATGCGGATCCTCGGTTGTGCGGGGGTTCTGGCGGCGCCGCGGCGGATGGATCGAGTTTATACAATGAACGGGCATGACGCCGTCGGCGGCGAGTTGCGCCGGCGAACCGCGATCCGATCCTCGAGAAGCGAGCCCGTTCGATGAAACCCGAGTCCGATGTGCGTATGCGCGGCTTCGCACGACGAGCCGATGTCGACGATGTCCGCGACGCGATTCGCGCCGTGGCGACGCCGCTCGATTCCGAGTCTGTCGCGCTCGCCGAAGCCGCGGGGCGCGTGCTCGCGAGCGACGTCGTGTCGCCCTCGGCCGTGCCGGGCTTCGATCGCGCGATGATGGACGGCTACGCGGTGCGCGGCGAAGAGACGTTCGGTGCGACCGAGTACGCGCCGCTGCGTTTTCGCGTCGTCGGAGAGATCCTGCCGGGCCGCACGTTCGAGGGCTCGATCGGGAAGGGCGAGGCCGCGCGCATCATGACGGGCGCTCCGGTGCCGAACGGTGCCGACGCCGTCGTCATGGCCGAGCACGCGAGCGAATCCGACGAGGGCGGCAAGCGTGTCGTCGACGTTGCCGAACCCGTGCCGCCCGGGCGTCACGTCGGTCCCGTCGGAGAAGACATCGCGGTCGGCGCGGCGGTGCTCGCGCGCGGGCGACGGCTGCGCGCTCAAGACGTCGGCGTGCTCGCGTCGATCGGAGTCGCCGAGGTCGATGCCGTGCGGCGCCCGACGGTACGTCTCGTCGTCACGGGCGACGAGCTCTTGCCCGCGGGGTCGACGCCGTCCGGCGTGCGGATCGTCGATTCGAACTCGCCGATGCTCGCGGCGCTCGTCGCGCGCGACGGCGGAATCGTGCGGTTCGACGGGATCACGCCCGACGGTCGCGACTCGGTCGAAGCGGCGATCGCCGATTCGACCGAAGACATCGTACTC
>JAUIME010000426.1 GCA_030433195.1 bacterium | reverse complement strand
CGGAGCGTCGTGCGTACCGAGCTTGTTCGGCGCGCCGATGCTGTTGTACGTGATGTCGGCCGGACGCGTCGCGAGCTGGAACGGGCCGAAGCACATGTTGCCGAGGTTCTTCGGCAGCACGACATCGTCCGCACCCATGGGCGCGGCGAACCAAGCGTAGACGCAGAGGCGTTCGCTGTTGCCGTCACCCGACTCGCCGACGGGCTCGTCGACCGTGACGCTGAAGGCGTCCGACTGACCGAGCGTGATCGTACGGGTCGCACCACCGATCGAGCCGTTGACCGAGAGGTTGTCCTGCTTCGGGCCGCAACCGAGGTTGGTCGCGCCGATGCCGCAGAACGTGATCGTGCCGTCACACTCGTCCGGGATGCCGTTACCGTTCGTATCGAGGCTCGCACCCGACATGATGTCGCAGTCGTCGGGGATGCCGTTGCTGTTGCAGTCGTTGCTGAAACCTTCGCTGATGTCGCACTCGTCCGGCACGCCGTTGCTGTTGCAGTCTTCGCTCGTGCCGTCCATGATGTCGATGTCGTCGGCGACGCCGTTGTCGTTGCAATCGACGAAATCGTCACACGTGAACATCGTGACCGCGACGCCATCGATACCGGCTTCGGTGATCGAGTCGTTCGGGTTGTCGCTGACGCTGAAGCGCAGACGCACCGTCGAGGTCGGCGAAACGAAGCTGCCGACCGTGAAGCTCGCCTGGTTCCAGCCACCGTCGCCGCCCGTGTACGTGGCGGTCGACACCCAGCTCGCACCGTTGTTGTTCGAGACTTCGACGACCAGGCTGTCGTCGCCGTCGTCGTTGAACATCCAGTACGAGTAGCTCACGACGCCGTCACCGGCCGACATGTCGATCGTCGGCGAGAGGAGTCGCGTGGGGCCGCCGTCGACGTCGCTGTTGCCCGCGACGTTGTCGGTGACGTAGCACTGACCCGAGCCGTCGTCGTCGCTCAGGGGGTCGCCGCGCGAGCCGTCGCCGGCCGGCGTGCCGCGTTCCCAAGCGCCATCGGAGAGGCTCTCGTTGACGACGGTCCATCCCTGGTTGGTCTGGAAGTCGTCGGCGAAGACCTGAACCGCGCCCGTCACGACCGTGGCCGTGTACGACGAAGCCGGCGCGTTCTCCGGATCGGAGACCGAACCGCCCTGGTCCGAGTCGACGGTGAAGTAGAAGTCCACCGTGTCGAAGCAGCTGCCCGCGGGGAGCGTCGCTTCGTAGACGTTCGTCGACGTCTGGTTCATCGCGACGGTCGTGTACGAGCCGCCGTTGATGCGGTACGACACCGTGCCCGTACCCGGGATCGGCGACTCGCCGCCACCCGAGGAGACTTCGACGTCGACCGTCGTCGTCATGTTCGGGGCCAGCGCGCTCGGAAGACCGTTCGGATACGTGAACAGGATCGGCGGAAGCTCGGGGCAGTCGATGTTGTGGACCGCGTAGGCGGCGCAGATTTCATCGTAGTCCGGCGTTCCGTTGTTGATGTTGCCGTCGTCGTCGTTGAGCGTCAGGACTTCGATGGCCGTCGTCGGGTGCGCGGCGTCGTTGCCGATACCACCGACCGTGACGACCGCCCAGTCCGTGAAGAGCTGCTGCGTGCGCTGCAGACCGAACATCGAGCCGTACTTGGCGCCGAAGTTCTGACGGATGCGGTACCACGATCCGCCGAGCACCATACCGCAGGTGTGGATCGGCGAGCCGCACGGGTACTGGATGTTCGAGGTCAGCGGATCGCGGACGTTCGTGCCCGGGCCGAAGAAGTCACGGCCGAGGATCGGATCGTCGTACTGCATCGTGCTCATGCAGTCGCCGAAACCTTCACCGAACGAACCCTGCGAGAGGCCGAGTCGGTTGACGATGAAGTGGCCGTATTCGTGCGCGACGACGGTCGTGTACGCCGTGTTCACGCAACCACCAGCCTCGTTGTAGAAGTTGATCGACTGGTTGGCCGAGCTGTAGAACGCGTTGCAGCTCGACGTCAGGTTCGTGTTGCACGTGATCGAGATGTCGATCGGCGTGAAGCCGGGCTGCCGATCCTTGAAGAAGTTGTGCGTGTTCGTCGTGTGGATGAACGTGTTGACCTGCGCCGTGTGGAACTCGGTCGGCGCGCTGTTGTAGAGCAGGTTCGCCGGGCCCGGAGGCGTGACGTTGACCGACGTGATCGTGCGCGAGCCCTGGTCGGTGAAGACGTTGGCCCACGGTCCGACGAGGTTGCCGGTCACCGTGACGGGAGCCGAGCCGCCGTGCGGAATCGTGAAGTTTCCGTTGCGGAGCGACGTGGCGCTGTTGCCACCCTGGATGTTGACGGTCTGCTGCGGGAGCGGCATCGCCGTCGGCGGGTTCGAGGCAGTGTCCGGGAACGTGCCCGGCGACGCGTTGCCCGACGTGTTGCCGTTGACGTCCACGTGGTGGATGTCGTCGCGCAGGTAGACGAGCGAGCCGTCCGCGGCGTCGACGAACATCGTGTACGCTTCGTGATCGGCGCCGGCATCGTTGTGCGCGCTGATCTTCCAAGCGCGAACCGGCTCCTCGAGGTCGACTTCGGCTTCGCCGTAGAAGACGACCATCTCCGCGGCGCCCCAGTGATCGAGGGCCGAGAAGGAGCGCGTCGACTGCATCGACTCGACCGCATCCGCAGCCGAGATCTCGATCGGCGCGAAGCCGGTCGCGGGCTCCTTCGTGAGCTTCGCACCGACGTAGACGACTTCGAAGAGGTCGTCGTTGCGGACGAGCACGCGGACCAGGCCACCCTCGACCGGGAGACCGGCGACCATCTGGTCGTAGGCGAAGATCGTGAACTTGCCTTCGACGCCGACTTCGTGCGCGCGGTCGAGCTCGAGGTCGAGCGATCCGGCACCGAGCACGGCGCTGTGGCGCGCGAGCCAGGTCTGGGCGGCTTCTTCGGCCGTGACGCCGGACGTCATCGGTACGCCGTACACGGCGTGGACCTTGGGACCATCAGCTTCGATGCGGACGCCGGGGTGATCGGCGAACAGTTGCTGCGTGGCCGGGGACAACTGCGAGGGGCGATCGGCGGGCGCGGCCTTTCCGGTCTGGAACCAGACTGGGGCAAGGCACGCCGCGGCGACCGCGACGATCAAAACGGTTCGACGCATGGAGTTTCCTTTCGATTCACGAAGAAACAAAGGTGTGACGGTGTCCGGGTCCGACGGCTTCGAGTTCGGACCCACCTCCGGAACGGTCTCTTCCATCCGGGTTCGGTCGGCTCGGGTGTCCGAATCCTGACCGAGCACTGCTATTGACTCGTGATGACCCGCGGTGCGCGAGTAGTGATTTCGCTTGGTTGAGTCGGTTCGAACCCCGAGCGCAGGCTCGAACGGAAGCCCGGCAGGCTCGGGACCGAGGGTCCGCGTTGCGGACGGTATCGGTGGAATTGCGAACGAAATCGCGCTCTCGCTGCGGATGCACGGCTCGCGTGAAGGGTCTTCGGGTGAAGTGGAATACCCCCCTGATCGGTGACTCAGAAGCTACCAGAGGCCGGCCCGAATGTAAACAAGCCAGAAGGCGAATCGAGGTGTAGAATGCGCCCATGGACGGACTTCGGTCGCACAGCGAGGGCGGGGACGAAGCCGACCCGGCTCGGTACGGGTCGGGCGAGCCGGGCGACCCCTACGGCCTGCCCGCGGCCGGCGAGACCCCGGGCGGGGCGGGAAACGACCCCGGCGAGGGCGCAGAGGGAGGCGAGCGTCGGCCGGAGGGAGTCTCCGGCCCGGGTGAGTCGTCGGCGAGGGGGGCGTCGGCCGGGCCCCCGTCGGAGGCATTCGGGCGGGTTCCCGAGCTCGGGCGTCGGCACCTCGACCCCCGGGCGATTCCGGCGGCGCGCATCGGCAACGGGCTCGGAAATCTGGTCCTCGCGGCGCTGTTGCTCGGCGGGGCGATCATCACGCGCATCGCCTCGGATCCGCCGGGCTGGATCGAGACGCTCTTGATCCCGGTCGCGCTCGGCCTCGGGGTCTTGATCGCGATCTTCACGCACGTCTGGCTCGGGATCGCACTCCGCCGCGTTCGCTATCGCGTCGATCCGCGCGGCATGGAGATCGTCCGCGGCGTGTTCTTCCGCAGCGTCGTGGCCGTTCCGAGGTCGCGCGTTCAGCACACGGACGTCGCGCAGGGGCCCGTGCAGCGGCGCTACGGCATCGCGACGCTCACGATGCACACGGCCGGCACGCAGAACTCCTCGGTCGAGATCACGGGGCTCTCGCACGAGACGGCGCTCGAGATCCGCGACTACTTCATGGCCGACAGCGGGAGCGACGATGCGGTTTGAGCCCGCGGACGAAACGGACGACGTTCGGCGCGCGATGGACGAGGAGCCCGCGGCATCGGAGGGCGAGGCGGGCCAAGAAGATCCGTTCGAGGGCGAATCGGGCGAGTGGCTGCATCCGATCTCGCTCTTGTTCTCGGTCGCGGGCTCGGTGCGCTCGTTCCTGATTCCCGGCCTGCTCATGATCGTGCTCGCTCGGAGCGGCGGCTACGAAGTGTGGCTCATGGCAGCGTTCGTGCCCGCCGTGATCTACGCGGTCGCGCACTACTTCACGCTTCGGTACCGGCTCGCCGACGACGAGCTCGTCATCCGGCGCGGCGTATTCGTGAAGCGCACGCGCAGTATTCCGTACGCGCGCATCCAAAACATCGACCTGACGACGAATCCGTTCCATCGCATCTTCCGCGTCGCGAACGTGAAGATCGAGACCGCGAGTGGCGGCACCGAGGCCGAAGCGTCACTGAGCGTGCTGTCGCTCGAGGCCGTCGCGACGATGCGCCGCCGCGTGTTTTCGGGCACGCGATCGAGCGCGGCCGACGCGTTGGTATCGCGCGAAACCGGCGAGGCGTGGGCGGGCGTCGACGCACCGGGGGACACGGCGTTCGGACGCGATGCGTCGGATGTCGGCGGGGTGTCCGCGGACGTGACGGAAGCGACCGCCGGCACCGCCGCCCACGATCCCTCGAGGACCTCGTCACGCCGCGATCCGGCGTCGATGCGCGGAAAGCGCGTCCACTCGATGACGCTCGACGACGTCGTCGCGTACGGCATGATGTCGAATCGCGGATTCGCGATCGTCGCCGCGTTGCTCGGGGTCCTGTGGCAGTTCGACATTCGCGACCGGATCCA
>JAUIME010000425.1 GCA_030433195.1 bacterium | reverse complement strand
CTGTCGGCGGTCAGCGTACGCACGCCCTCGAGCGTCGCTTCACTCGGTCGGTCACAACTCAACAGCAACGGATGACGCGGTCCCGAATGCAGCCGGACGCCACCCGACATCTCGAGCGTCGCGACACCCGACGCATCCCCGAACACCATGTTCAGTGCGTCGGCATGGAGCGTGCCGCCCCCGACCCCCGTCTGCAAGGTCACGCCACCCTCCATTCGGAGCTCCGCGTCCTCAGGAAGATCCGCGAGCGCGAAGCGCGCCACGATCACGACGTGATCGGGAATCGAGGACGCGGAGGCCGTCGACGCCGCGGCTTCTTCGGCTCGCGTCGGGGCGGACTCCGAACCCGGCTCGGACTGAGACTCGGGCGGCGCGGGCGCGACTTCCGGCTCCGGCTCGGACGGCTCACGACGCTCGGACGATCGTTCCGCAACGCGTTCCGGGTTCGCCGGTGGCTCCGCAGAACGCACGGCGATCGAAGACTCCGTCTGATCGGTCGGCGGATCGGTCGGCGGATCCACGGCGGAGCTCGGCGACGTCGTCGCAACGGGCGAACTCACGACCGGCAACACGCCGCTCCCCGGATCTGTCGCGGCACTGCTTTGAGCAAAGGCAAACGCGAACGCGCTTCCGAGAATCGATCGACGAACGGCTTCCGAGAGTTTCATCGTTGCGTCTCCTTGTGCTGGTTGCCATGCGTCACCGGGACTCGATGCCCTCGGTGCCCCGCGTTCCTCGAACGACGACTCGCGCGCCGGCGGCTCGCCGATCGCGAGCCAAGCTCGCGCGCCGCTTCCCACGAACGCGAAGAATCCGATCGCGATCACGGGAACGACGACACGCGCCATCCAAACGGGCACGCGGGACGGGGGACGCCACCGCGCGTCCCGAAGCGACAAGAGATGATCGACGCGTCGCCCGAGGCTCGAGCGGTACGGGCCGCCGTCGGCCCGCGCGGTCGCAGACCACGCGCCACCTACGTGGTTTCGGCCGACGATCAACAGCGACTCCGCGAGTCGCCGCGGGCCTTCTTCGACGACGAGCGACGCCTCGTCGGCCGCGGCCTCGCTCGCCGCGCGCAGCTTGCAGCGAAGCACACGCACCAACGGCTGCCACCACAACAACCCGACGACGAAGTCCATCACCGCGTGCCACAGAGGATCCGCGCCGCGCAGGTGGGCGAGCTCGTGCGCCAGCACCGCATCCTGCTGACCCGGGTCGAAGCGCGCTTCGAAGTCGCTCGAAAGACCGAGCGTCCCTCGCCGCCATCCGCACGCCACGGGACTGCTCGCGCCCGGCCACACGACGAGCCGAGGCTTCGCGCGCAGACCGATGCGACGACCGACACGAGCGACGCGCGCCGCCACCCTCGCATTCGTCAAGACACGACACCGCCGCACGACCCGCGCGAGACGCACGTGATCGATCACGATCCGAATCCAGACGACGAGGCATCCCGCAAGCCACACGTACGCCGGCCACCAGCCACCCCTTGCTGCAGCATCGAGCGGGGCGCGAAGTTCGCGGTCTTCTTTTGCGATGCCGCCGGATCCGGCGGCCCCCGGCAGGGACTCCGGCGAGGCGAGCGGTTCCGCGAGGCGGGTGGAGTTTCGAATCGGCTCGTCGGCATCGGGTGCATGCCAGGCCTGCAAGCCCTTCGGCAACGCGATCCCAGGGGACACATCGTGGAGCGGCGTCGCCCGGGTCGACGTCGAGGCCCGAGCGTCCATCGGCCCGTCTTCCGAAACGCGCCACGCACCGGTGCCGTCGGACGGGCTCACCGTGATCGACGCACCCCATTGCGCAACGCCGTGCGTGAGACCGGTCAGTTCCGAAGCGACGAGAAGTGCCGTCGCACACGCGGCCGCTTGCCACGCGAGTCGCCGCCATCGCGCCGCGGCGAGGAGGCGGTCGGCGAGCCATGCCGCGCCGACGATTCCTGCGACGCCGAGCGAGATCCACGCGAGCGTCCCGAGCCAATACGCGATCGACGGAGCCGTCATGATTTCTTCGCCTTGCGCGTGGGCGGCTTCGACGGCGCGTCTTCATCGCGTCGCTCGGCGACGGCGCGCGCGATCCGCTCGAGCTCGTCGCCGCTCACTTCGCGCGAGGTGAGCAGGTGCGCGACGACCTGCTCGAGGTTCCCGTCGAACACGCGGTCGACGAGATCCTCGACCATGCTGCTGCGCACGTCGGACGACGCGACGACCGGTCGATAGAGTCCGCGACGCCCCTCCATGCGACGGGCCACGAGCTCGCGAGCTTCCATCTTCTGGAGCATTGTCGCGACCGTCGTGTAGGCGAGCGGTTCCTCGGGGCCGAGCCCCCGTCGCACCGCCTCGACCGACGCCTCGCCCTCGTTCCACAGCACCTGCAGGATCCGCAGTTGCAGATCACCGAGTCGGATGCGCTTCTTCTTCGAGCCCTTCTTGCGTGTCATGACGCCTCCTCATCATTACGACCCCGGTAGTATTACCGAGGTAGTAGATGGCGTCAACCCCTCGTCGGACGAATCTCGCCCCCTTCCGCGAGGATCCGGCGTCGGATCGCAGCCGCGCGACGCGCCGCCGAGCGGATTTCGACCGGCCAGGGCGCCCACGAGTCTCCATTTCTCTTTATGCGGTGCGGATTTGTCGTCTCTGGCCGGGCTCCTTGCAACAAGCGGACGAGTTTCCTTTAATACTCGACTCTTCGGGGGGCCGAGCCGGCCTCCGCGGCATTACGTAACGCGCTTGTCAAAAACGCCTTACCGCAAAGGCGGTCCGAAACGCGGTCCTCTCCCGGGCGTCGCGCCCCGCCGGGCTTCACCGCGCGGCCGCGGCCCGACCCTGCGGCGCGGCCCCGTCAATCGGATCCGACTTCTCATGGACGTCTGGAACGCCGCCATCCTCAGCGCGATCGCGCTCGCCCTCACCGCGTGGGCCGTCGTGCTGCACCGCCGCGATCCGAAGTTCACGCTGCCCGCGTCGCTCGGCGCGATCGGCATGTCCGCGGCTGCGGCGGTCGTTCTCGTCGGCACCCACGCACAGACCGCCACCGGCGTGTTGTTCTACGGCTTCGCGCTCGGTGCGATCGCTTCGAGCTACCTCGTCGTCACGGCGCGCCACCCGGTTCACGGAGCCCTGTGGCTCCTCGTCGCGATGGCCTGTCTCGGCGGGATCATGATCCTGCTCGAGGCGCCGTACCTCGCCACGGCCTACGTGCTCGTCTTCGCGGCTGCGGCTCTCGTCTTCTACCTGTCGTCGGTGACGATGGTGGAGCTCCCCGACAAGCCCGCGCCCGATCTTTGGATCTCGCGCTACACGGTGACGGCCCTGGCCGGACTGGCTTCGTTCGTGCTCGTGTGCGTCTTCATCAGCGAACTTCCCGCCACCGCGGAAGGTGAATCGCTCTCGCGTTCCATGGCGATCGGCGGCGCGACGCAACTCGACGCCGCCTCGGCGGAAACGTCGGCCGGCTCGACCGCCGACGCCACGGCGTCGATCGGGCACTTGCTGCTCGGCGAGTACTTCCTGCCGTTCCTCGCGGTGGCGCTCTTGCTCGTCACCGCGATCGTTGGCGGCGTCTACCTCGCTCACTACGAAGCCCCCGCCGACACGAGGTATCGATGATTCCCGCGACGCATGTCCTCGTGCTGGCGAGCGCCCTGTTCTTCCTGAGTCTCACCGGGCTCCTGATTCGACGCAACGTGCTGGTGATGCTCCTGTGTATCGAGCTCATGCTCGGCTCCGTGGCGCTCGTGTTCGTGGCGCTCGCGGAAGTGCACGGCGGGCTGCGCGGGCAAGTCGTCGGGCTGTTCGTGCTGGCCATCGCCGTCGCGCAGATCGGCATCGGTCTGGCGATGCTCATGCTCTTGTACCGGCGCCGCGGCGAGCTCAACCCCACGAGTTGGGAGCGGCTCAAGGATTGGTAACCCGAGGTGCGCTGACGTCTCATGCATGACCTGATGCTGTTGATGATCCCGCTCGTGCCGCTCGCCGGCGCGCTGCTTCATGCCGCGCTGTGCGCGCGCGGGATGCGTCGTGGGCTCGCGCTGCTGCCGGCGCTGACGTCGATCGCCTCGCTCGGGATCGCGGCGTACGTTCTCGCCACCTTCGAACGCACCGCGATGCGCGGTCCGATCGAAGCGCTCATGGATTGGCTCGTCATCGGTGCTTCGAGCGAGTCTCCGCTCGAGCTGCGGCTCGGCTTGCGCGCCGATCGACTCGGCCTCGTGTTCGCCATCGCGGTCTCGGCGATCTCGAGTATCGCCACGCTCGCAGCAATCCCTCGCGGCGCGCTCGGCGCGACTCCGGACGCCGACGGCAAGGACACCGCACTCGTTCCGCGCGGACGGTTCTTCGCCGCGCTGCAACTGCTCACGGGCTCGATGCTCGCGCTCGTGCTCGCCGCCGACCTCATGACGTTCTTCTTCGCGTGGCAAGGCATCGCGCTCGCGGCGTTCTTGCTCGTCGGATCGCGCGGCATCGACCCCGACGCGACGGGCGCCGGCATGAAGACGTTCGTGATGGCTCGGATCGGCGACGTCGGTCTGGTGCTCGCCATCGCGGCGATCGCACTTCTTTTCGACACGCTCGACTTCCGCCAGATTCTCGCGCACATCGTGGCCGACACGCGCGTCGAGATCCTCGGGATCAACATCGACCGCCCTGTCAGCGAAGCGCTCGCGCTGCCGATTCCGGAGCTCGGCCTTTCGGCCGGCGTCGGGATCGCGTCGCTGCTCGCGCTCGCCGCTCTCGTCCGCATGGCGCAGTTCCCGCTGCACGTGTGGCTCCCCGACGCATCGACCGCGCCCGCATCGGCGACCGCGCTCCTCTCGGGTGCGGCCATGACCGTGAGCGGCGCGTTCCTCCTCGCGCGGCTGTCGGGGCTGTTCGCCGAAGCGACCGTCGTCGCCGGTGTGCTCGCCCTCCTCGGCGGAGTCACGGCCGTGCTGGCCGGCTTCGTCGCGTGCGGCCAAACGGATCTGCGCCGCGGAATCGCCGCGACGGCTTCGGGACACCTCGGACTCGTGCTCCTTGCGCTCGGAACAGGAGCCTTCGGCGCTTCGCTCGGCCACGCGCTCGCGTTCTCCGTATCGATCGCACTCACCGTGCTCGCCGCGGGACTCGTGCTTCGAGCGACCGACGGCTGCTCC
>JAUIME010000424.1 GCA_030433195.1 bacterium | reverse complement strand
GGTCGAGGTAGGCCTCGGCGATCGCGAGTTCGGAGGCGTCGGCGGGCATGCTGTCGACTGGAGTCGCGTCGGCTGCTGCGACTGCGGTTGCGGCTGTCTCGTCGTCGGCCGGCGCGGCCGTCTCGTCGGCGAAGACGATGCCCTTGGATTCGCCACGCGCGACGACCGGGAGCGAGACGTAGCTCGCACGCGAAAGGCCGTGATGCACGCGATTCTCGGCGACGACGATCTTCGTCGCGGTCGCGATCGGATCCAGCGTGTTGAGGTTGCGCGCATAGCCGGGGAAACCGCTCGATCCGACGAGAACGCGCAAGCGGTCGCCCGCATCGAGGCGGACCGACGTGGCCCAACAGTCGACCGTGATCTTCGCGACGGTGCCCGGCGCGACCGGCTCGTCGAGGCCGTTGCGATAACGCACGCGCTGGATGCCCGAGGCCCAGGGCAGCATCGTACCATCGGGTTGCAGCTCGCAGACCGTGACGACATAGTCGGTGTCGGCCGCGTCGGTCGACACGAACAGCGTGGCTTCGAACGGCCCCGAAAGCTCGACGGGCTCGGCGAGCGGCGGCGACGTGTAGTCGAGGACGTCGGCGCGATCGGGCAGGTTCGAGATGTCGATGCGCGTCTCGGCGCCGGTCACGTCGTCGAAGTTGACGTTCGTCTCGGGAAGACTCGCCGGGTCGTAGCGATAGGTGTCGAATTTCGCCTCTTCGGGCGCGTCGAGCGACAGGCGACCGTCGCCGTCGCGGCGATTGGCGGCACCATCACTCGCGAGGTAGACCGGAGTCGACTTGGCGTTCGGGACCGGCCAGTCGTCGACGGCGCGCCACACGTCGTCGCCGATGTTGAAGTACAGCACGTGCGGCTCGCGATCGATCCCGTTGTTGATTCCCTTCAAGTAGCGATCGAAGAAGCGCAGCGTTCGCGAGTCGAGGTCGACGACGGCGCGCTCGCCGAAGTCGAGTCCGCCGAGCTTGCTCGTCGTGTTGAACGCGTGGCTCCACGGACCGAGCACGAGGTACTGCGCGTTACGCGCCGCCGCGGTCTTCGCGCGCTTGCGCATGCCGACGTAGTTCTGCGGCGCGCCCGGCTGATCGCCGTCGAACCAACCCGAGATGTGAAGCGCGGCCACGTGCATGTCCTCGAAGCGGTCTTGGTAACGCATCGGCTTCCAGTAGGCCGCGTCGGTCGGTGGATGCGCGAGCCAGTCGTCGAGGAACGGAGTCGTGATGCCGAGCGCGTCGTCTAGATCGCCGAGCGGCAGACACGCGAGCGCATCGAGCCAGTCGACGTCGGGGAGGTCGAAGTTACCGTTGCCGATCTCCTCGGCGATCTTGGCCCACCACGCCGACAACATCAGGAACGCGCCGCCTTCGTAAGGGATGTTCTGATCGGGATCGGGCGGGGCGACCTGCGGTACGATCGCCTTGAGGTGGGGATTGCCGGTTCGTGCCGCGTACCACTGCGTCCAGCCCGCGTAGCTCGCGCCGATCATGCCGACGTTGCCGTCGCACCACGGTTGTTCGACGATCCAATCGATCGTGTCGCTGCCGTCGTTCGCTTCGTTGACGAGCGGCGTCCACTCGCCTTCGCTGTCGAACCGACCTCGCACGTCGGCCGCGACGAAGACGTAACCGCGCTTCGCCCACCAACTGCCCTTCGACAAAGCCTCGAGCTTGCGCGAATACGGCGTTCGAAGCAATACGACCGGGAACGTACCTTCGCTCGCGGGCCGTGCGACGTCGACGGCGAGCTTCACTCCGTCGCGCGCCGTCACGAACAGCTTCTCTTCGCGAACGATCTCGTGCTCGGGCTTCGAGAGGGACTTGCGCCACGGGCCCGCGTCGACGAGCGTCATGGGCTCGGGTCCTTCCGCGGCGGCGGCGTCGTAGCCGTCGAGGCGAACGCGGAGCTTCTGCGTGGGGATGTTCACGTCGAGCGGGATTCCGGTTCCGTCCGCGACGAGGCGCGTCGGTACGATGCCGAGCAGATCGAAGTCGATCGTCCAGATCTCGACGGAGGTGCCGCCGACTTCGCGCGTCTCGACCGCAGCGGCTTTGAACGTGCTCTTCATGACGCGACCGCCCGAGATGAGAATCGTGTCGATCGCGTCGCCGGCATCGAGCTCGCCCGCGCGCTCCTGCGCGATGATGCCGCGCGCGACCTCGATCAGCGACGTCCACATGAGGTCTTCGTAGACGATCGCGTCGCCTTCGTACTGGAGCTCGAACTCGCGCTCGCCGCGGCCGACGATGCTCGCCTTGGCGGCCGCGTCGTCGAGTCGAACCGTGAAGTCGAGCTTCTGCGCGACGGGCTTCTTCGCGTCGACGACGAGGTGATAGTCGATCGAGCGCGGGCCGAGTCGGCGCAGCGACGCCTCGTGCGACCGCGCCTGCGCGCCCATGATGTCGAACGAGCCGGAGCACACCCAGCCGTCCTCGTGGACCGTCGCCAACTCGCGCCCGACTTCCGTCTCGTTGATCTCGAAGATCCACGTGGCGCGGCCGTCGTCGAGGAACGGCGACTTCGCGAGCGCCCCCTCGGGCGGGGCGGCCGTCGCGAGCGCGGCGGAACCGAGCCCAGCGGCGACGAGCGCGAGCGTGAGAGCCATCGGTACGAGAAGTCTCGGCGCTCGTAGCGGTTGCGACGCCTTGTCGAGTCGGTGAGCGTACGGTCGTCGGTCTAGCATCGAAGGATCCTCGTCAATGTCCGGCAGCGGATGTCGCGAGCGTCTTTCCTCGCGAGGCGGATAGCGTACGACTCACCTTACTACGAGTCGCAAACCGGGATCTTTCGTCGGCGACGGCATCGACGCATCGTGACCCGACGCATCGTGGGCCGGTGTATCTTGGCTCTGAGGCGCCGCATTACGCCTCTTCAGTGAGAATCCCGCGAGCCGCGATCTCGCGCGAAAAAACCGTGTCACGCGAACTCCAACGGCCGGACGGTTTTCGCGTCGACGGCTCGGGCCACGGAAGCGAACGATTCAGATCGGCGAGCAATCGGTCGATAAAACTCGCAGGGTGACAGCAGCCGGGTGAAGCGACACCGACACGAACTTCATCCTTGCTTCGGTCGGCCAGCGCGGCCCTTCTGGGGAGTCGGGGCGCGTTGGCCGCCCCCCAATCGCTTGTCTCGGCGGGAGCGATCACGAGTCGAGTGCCTTGCGAAGCTCAGCTTCGAGTTTCTCCTCCTTCATCTCCTCTCCCTCCTCTCTCTCGGGGAGAGGGGTCCATCCATCGCGATCCTGCGAACGCCATCCTTCATGCCGCGCGTTCACGATTCGTAGCGTGCGTTCTACAATCGCCGGGATGTCGAATGCCGCGACGATGACCGGTTTGTTCTTGCGCGATCGCGCGCTTGCGCTACGCAGCGATTTGCCGCGACCGGATCCGCCGCCCGGTGAAGCGCTCGTTCGCGTCACCCGCGCGGGCGTCTGCCGTACCGATCTCGAGCTGCGGCGCGGCTACTATCCGTACGAGGGTGTGCTCGGTCACGAGTTCGTCGGTGTGGTCGAAGCGGGGGACGATGCGTGGATCGGGAAGCGCGTCGTCGGTGAGATCAACGCCGTGTGCGGATCGTGTACGGCGTGCCGCGCGGGGCGGCGGAGTCACTGTCTCGCACGGACTGTCCTCGGCATCGTCGGGCGTGACGGTGCGTTCGCGTCGTACATCACGTTGCCGATCGAGAACCTGCACGCGGTTCCCGACGAAATGCCGGACGACGTTGCGGTGTTCACGGAACCCGTCGCGGCGGCATTTCGCATCCCGGAGCAAATCCCGATCGCGAAGGAGACACGCATCGCGGTGCTCGGCGACGGCAAGCTGGGGCTCCTCATCGCGCAGGTGCTCGCGCTCTCGAGCGACTGCGTGACGGCGTTCGGCAGGCATGCGCGCAAGCTCGCGATTCTCGAAGCGCGCGGCATTACGACGGCAAACGCTGACGATCTCGAGTCGAGCGCGTACGACGTCGTCGTCGAGTGTACGGGCAGCGCCGCAGGCTTTGCGGCCGCGCGCGTCGCGCTGCGGGCTGGCGGGACGTTCGTCATGAAGAGTACCTACGCGGGAAGCCTCGAGCTCGACGCGTCGGGGCTCGTCGTCGACGAGATCACGGTCGTCGGTTCGCGCTGCGGGCCGTTCGCGCCTGCGCTCGAGGCGCTTCGCACGGGCCGCGTCGAAGTCGGCGCACTCGTCGACGCACGCTATCCGCTCTCACGAGCCCTCGAGGCATTCGAGCACGCCGAGCGCCGCGGTGTCCTGAAGATCCTCCTCGACGTCGATTCCTGAACGAGTACAATCCGGCCTTTCGCCGGATCCTCTCGACACGGCACGCGCAGACAGACAGGAGTCGCCATCGTGACGCAACGTCGTCGCCTCGGGTTCGTTCGCGGAGACCTTGACGGGTTCTTCGGGCTCGCGATCGACAACCTCGTGCAGTTGCTGCTCATCGACACGCTGTGTCGTTTCGTGCTCGGCTTCCCGAGCGAGATTCTCTACGGTCGCATCCTGCCGGGGGCGGCCGTGTCGATGGTGATCGGCAACATCTACTACGCGTACGCGGCGCGGCGCAAGATGGCCGAGACGGGGCGCGACGACATCTGCGCGCTGCCTTACGGCATCAACACGGTGTCGTTGTTCGCGTACGTCTTCTTGGTGATGGCGCCCGCGAAGTCGTTCGCCGAAGCGCAAGGCATGGCTGACCCGGCGCTATTCGCTTGGCGCATGGGACTGCTCGCGTGCCTCGGATCGGGGATCATCGAGTTCGGGGGAGCGTTCGTCGCCGAACGCATCCGTCGCGCGACGCCGCGCGCTGCGCTGCTGTCGACGCTTGCGGGGATCGCGCTCACGTTCATCTCGCTCGGGTTCCTGTTCCGCACGTACGCGAATCCGATCGTCGGACTATCGACGTTCGGGATCGTGCTGCTCGTGTACTTCGGTCGTGTGAAGATCCGCGGCGGGCTGCCCGGCGGCCTCGTCGCGGTGATGCTGGGAACACTGCTCGCGTGGATTACGGGCATCGCGCCCGGAAGCGGCGAGCCGATGGCCGAGGCGGGCTTCTACGTGCCGATTCCCGTCATCGGAGACTTGGTCGCAGCACTCTCGGGCGGGAACTGGGCGCAGTACCTCAGCGTCATCTTGCCGATGGGGATCTTCAACGTCGTCGGCTCGCTGCAGAATATCGAATCGGCGGAAGCGG
>JAUIME010000423.1 GCA_030433195.1 bacterium | reverse complement strand
AGGCCGAGCGCATGGCCGCGGTCTTCTTCGAGGCGACGGCCGCCTACCTCGACGGCGAGTACGCGAAGGCACGCGACGCTTTCGAGCGTGTTCAGAAGGGTGATCCGCGTGCCGAGGCGAAAGACTTGGCCGGTCGCTACCTCACGCACATGCAATCCCTCGCCGCGGATCGAATGCGGCTCGCAGACGTGTTCGAAGAGGCCGGCCGACCGCTCGATGCGTTGCGGATCCTCGACGAGGTCGTCTCGAAGTTCGAGGGCTTCGACGTGGCGGCCGACGCCGCGCAGCGCCACCGGCGACTCGCGAAGGATCCGTCGGTCGCCCGCGCCCGCGCCGCCGGGAAGGACGCCGACCGCGCCGACGACATGCTCGAACGAGGCGAGCGAGATCTCGAGAAGGGTGACGTCTACGAGGCGTACAAGGCGTTTCAATCGATCGTCGAAAAGTACGACGGAACGGACGCGAGTCGACGCGCGAAGTCGGCGCTTGACCGACTCGCGAGCGACTCCGCGACGATGAAGAAGATCCGAACCGCCGAGATCGACGACAAGTGCTCGGGATGGATGAACTACGTTCGCGGTTTCATGAAGGCCCGCAAGTACGACGAAGCCCGCGAGTACATCGACAAGATCGTCGAGTTCGCACCCGATTCGGAGTACGCGAAAGAAGCCCGCAAACAGCTCGCGCTGATCCCGTGAACGTGGAACGTCAGGCTATTCGAACAGCGACGGGCAATCCTCGAGGCGATTTCCACTCGCGTCGCTGACCGCGAACTGCTTGCCGGGCAGCATCGACGCGCTTCCGTACTGCCCGTCCTTTCGCAAAGCGTAGAACGTCACGTTGAAGTTCGGGCGGCCCGGCTTCTCGAGCAGATGCTTCGAGCGGGTCGAACGCGCAATGCGGCGTAGCACTTCGAGGCAGGCTTCGAGCGGCTCGAGGCCGCGACGCATGGCGGCGACGATACTCGCGCTGCCCGCGGTGAGGATCACCGACTCGCCGCGCCCGGTCGCCCCGGCCGATCCGACTTCGTTGTCGACGAACATTCCGGCGCCGACGATCGGCGAATCGCCGACGCGGCCGGGAATCTTGAACGCGAGCCCGCTCGTCGTCGTCACCCCGCCGAGGTCGCCGCTCGCATCGAGCGCCGAGCAGTGCACCGTCCCGCCCTTCTCGATGAGCGGCGCGAAGCCGGACTCCTCGGGCGAGATCCAGTCATCCCGATCACTGCGCGATTCCTTCCAACGGATCCACACCTTGCGAGCCTTCTCGGTGAGCAGATTCTCGCGCGGGAACCCGTGCGCGACCGCGAAACGCTGCGCACCCTCGCCCACGAGCATCACGTGATCCGTCGACTCCATCACGCGTAGCGCGACGGTGGCGGGATGCATGATCTCGCGGATCCCCGCGACGGCCCCCGCACGATGCGTCGGACCGTGCATCACCGACGCATCGAGCTCGACGATTCCTTCTTCGTTCGGCAAACCACCGTAGCCGACCGTCATGTCTTCGGGGTCGGCCTCGATGATGTTGACGCCCGAGACCGCGGACACGAGTACGTCGGTACCGTCACGCATGAGCTGGACCGCGCGCGTCGTTGCACGAAGCCCGTTCCCGCTCGAAATCGCGATCGGGCCCGCCGCTCCACTACGCGAGACGACCCGCGTACCCGCAGCGACCGAGGGTGCGAAGGCCGCACCGAGCGCGCTCCCGAACGTGGTGCGCAAGAAGTTCCGACGGCTGACGCGTTGCGACATGGAATCCTCCGAGGGCAGGAGCATCGAGTGTCGTGCGGCTCACGAGCCATGCCGGAGACGCATTCGGAACGGCACATCGGCTGACGTCACGGGCGCCGAGTGTCAGCCGAGCGGACGACAGGATCAGAGGTCGAAGACGCCGGAGTCGTCTTCGGCGAGCGCGTCGTCACTCATGTCGAGCGCGGCTTCGTCGAGCTCTTGCGCTTCCTTGGATCCGTCGTAGAGGTCGAGCGAGATGCGTCCCGCGAGGATTTCCTCGAGCGCGACGTCGATGGGCTTGTGCGTCTTCATGTCGACGAGCGCGGGAGCCCCGCGAACGATCTCTTGCACGCGCTTCTGCAGGAGCGAGGATAGCCGAAACCGGCCGATTCCGAACTTCTCTTCCGCTTCTTCGACTCGCTTGAGATCCATGGGAATCGCCCTCCCTATCGTGCTCGCGTGACGGACGGCCGACTCGCTTCATTCGAATCCGGCCGAAGATGCTCTTGCTTGGCGTTACTCGGACTTCTGCGCCGCAACCCGTACTTCGACGAGGCTGTTGCGCGCCCCGGGAACCGCCCCTCGGATAAGAACGAGGTTCTTCTCGGGAAGCACCTTCACGATCTCGAGGTTCTTGGTCGTGACGCGCTCGGTCCCGTGATGCCCGGCCATGCGAAGGCCCTTGAAGACGCGCGACGGCGTCGAGGCCTGGCCGATCGCACCCGGCGAACGCTGACGGTCGGATTGCCCGTGCGTGATCTGCGCACCGGCAAAGCCGTGGCGCCGCATCCCGCCGGAGAATCCACGCCCCTTCGAGTGACCCGAGACGTGGACGGTGTCGCCCTCGTTCAGGGCGTCGGCCTTGATCTCGTCACCGACGTTGAACTCGCCTTCGAGCCCGCGGAACTCGCGGATGAAGTAGTGCGGAGCGATGCCGGCCTTCTTGAACTCGCCGAGCTGCGGCTTGCTCGTCCGGCTCTCTTTCTTTTCGAGATAGGCCACGCGCACCGCGTCATAGCCGTCGGACTCCTTCGACTTGACCTGGAGCACCTTGCAGGGCCCCGCCTCGATGACGGTAACGGGCAGGTAGTTGCCCTGGTCGTCGAAGACACTGTCCATGCCGATCTTGCGACCGAGAATCGCCGCTTTGACCATCGGGAGTCACTCCGCTACGAAAATTCCGCGCGTACCCGGCCCGCTCGTGTGAGTCGCTCTGCGCACGACGGGACCGGCACCTGGCAAAAAGAAACGAGGAGTCTAGCATCGGGCAAAAGCGTGTCAACGGCTTTTTGCGGCCCGAGAGCCGCGACAGACGCGAGCCAAGAACCCCATAAATCGCTACAGGACAGTGAAATACCACTACCAACCGACAACGACCGCCGCGGAGCGTCGATCAGTTGTCGGCGAGGCCCGCTCCCGTGTCTTCGGGCTTGCGGGGCTCGGTGACCCACAGATCGCGGCATTCCACGAGCTCCGCGTTGGCGAAGAGCTGGAACTCGTACTTGCCCGGATTCGGGAACACGAGCTGGCGGATGTTCATCGCGATCTCGACGGGCTTCAATCGATCCGAGATCTCGATCTTGGGAATCCGACCGTGGCCGATCACCGCCTGGCTCTCGAGATCGATGAGTTTCATCTCGAAGTCGTAGATGCCCTGCGCGTCACTCAGGTTCGCGTAGATGAACAGTGACGGATGCGCGAAGGGAAACTTCCCCGCCACGATGTTGTGGAAGATCCCGATGAGGCTCTTTTTTCCCGTTCGGTGCTCCTGGATGATGTAGTCGCACAGCAGGAACGAGTTGATCTTGGGGATGACGGGCATGGTGCCTCCGATGCGAGGCCCGACTGCCGGTGCCCTCGCGCGGGGACCATAGCATAAGGCGTACCTCGCCGAATCACGCGCGGCTCGGGCCGATCGGTCACTCGAAGAGCCCGTACGCCCGTGCGCTCGTGTAGAGCGCTCGCGCGCTCAAGAACACCGCGAGCGCGACGACTGTCGCCCCGAGTGCGTTCGTGAGGCGCCCGTTGCGACGCGACCCGAGCACACCCGCGTCGTTCATGATCCACAACAGGAACCCGGCGCTCACGGGCAACAGGACACCGTTCAGCGACTGAGCCGCGAGGATGACCTGGCTCGGGCTCACCCCCGACAGCGCCGCCGACGCTCCGAGCACCAGCACCGCGACGCTGATGCCGCGCCCGAATCCCCGATCGGCATCGTCGGGGCGCCCCAAGATTCCACACACCGCGAACGACGCGGCCACCGGCGCCGTGAGCGCCGAGGTCAAGCCGGCCGCGAAGAGCCCGAATCCGAAGAGCGCCTTGGCGTGCTCGCCGAGCAGCGGTTCGAGCTGGCGCCCGAGATCTCCCGCGCTGACGACTTCCCCGGGTACGTCCGCGAACGCGACCGCCGAGCTCACGACGATCGCGAGCGACACGAGTCCGCCCAGCGGCACGCACAGGAGAAGATCGAAGCGCGTCTCCGCGAGCCGTGATTCGCCGATCTCGCCACGCTGTGTCACCGCTCGCGAATGCAGGAACAGGTTATAGGGAACGACGGTGGTCCCGAGGAGGCCCAGCACCAACAGCGCCGACCCATCGGGGAGCGCGGGCGTGAACGTGCCGCCGAGCACGGCGCCCCAGTCGGGCGCGGCGAGCACGGCCGTCGCGAGGAAGGCGACGCCCATCGCGGCCACGAGGACCGTGAGCACGCGTTCGAGATGTCGATATCCCCCGCGTAGCAACAGGTACAGCGCGAGAACGGCGATCACGAGCACCGACCGCGTTTCGCTCGTCTCGAAGAGGAGACGCAGCCCCATCGCCCCACCCGCGAGGTTCCCGCCTTCGAACGCCGCGCAGCCGAAACCGATCGCCCCGATCACGAGAAAACCGACGACGACGCGTAGCACCGGCGTTCGTGATCGCTCACGCAGATGCGTCGCGAGATCGCGACCCGTCATCGCGCCGAGTCGGCCCGTCATCTCTTGGAGCACGAGCGCCGCGAGCGTCGCGACCACGACGGCCCACGCGAGCGCGAACCCGAATCCCGACCCCGCGCGCGTGCACGTCGTCACCGTACCGGGGCCGATGAACGCCGCCGTGATCAATGCGCCCGGTCCGACGCGTCGCAATCTCTTGCCCCAACCGCTCATCTCGACTCCCGTCTCGTGCGCGCATTCCGCGAGATCACCGAACCTCGGACGGGTCTCCCTCGTTCTTCCAGGGGCCCGGTTCTCGGCGATGCCGCGGCTCCGCGATGGCGAGCCATCATAGAGCATCGAACCGCGCTTGGCCACGGCGCGGGCGCACGACCGGGCCCGGTGCTATACTCCCGCGCCGCGCACGATCATCGTCCGAACGGCGGGGACGAGAACGACGGGCAACCTCCATGATTCGGGTTCAAAATCTCGAGAAGTACTACGGCGACACGCTCGCGGTCGACAACCTCACGTTCGAGGTTCCCGA
>JAUIME010000422.1 GCA_030433195.1 bacterium | reverse complement strand
CCGGTTCGCCCGGCGCTTCTACCACGCCCTGGGCGTCGGCCGATCGCTGGCCGAGGCCTTCGCCGCCGCCGAGGCCGAGGTGAAGCTGCGACTGTCCGATCCTGCCGCGGCGCGAGCGTGAGTCGTGGATCTTCACGCCGCGCGGGCCGCTGTTCGCCTACGAACTTCCCGTCGCACCGCTCGCCCGTTGGATCGTCACGAACGTCCCCGAGGGCGAGGAAGTCGTCATCCGTAAGATCGGGCTTCCGGGCTACCTCGGCATGAACCCGATCTTCGATACCGTCGGACTCGTGACGCCCGTCGCGGCGCGTGCGCGAGGATCGATCGGAGTGGCCAATACCGACGAGGTCCTCGCGACACTCCGCGCGCGTCGGCCCGGTGCGATGATCCTCACGCGAAGCGAAAACGAGTCGGCGCTCGACGCACGTATCGACGCGTGGATGCGCGAAGATCCCGAGATGTCGCGCGACTACCGCATGCTCGACATCCCGACCGGCGGGCAGTCGTGGTCGATCTGGCTGCGACGCGACCTCCCCCCCGTCGACACGGACGCTCGCCTCGACGACGCGCAGACTCGACTTCCGTCGCTCGAACGCAATCGCACCCGAGCGCGTCACGGCCTCGAGATGCCGAGCGATCCGGCTCGCGCCGTGGAGTCGCCGGGAGCGCCGCAAGCGAACCCGTCCGACTCGGCGAATGCGCCGCTTCGCCCGGGCCGCCCCGGCCGCCCCGAAGACGGTCGATGGCGAGAGGTTCGGTCGCACGAACCCCTCGTCGACGACGCGCGCCGCCGACAGCTCGAGGCGCTCGGATACGCCGCCGGTACGCGCACCCCCACGGGAAGCGGCGTGACGATTCACGATCCGGCGCGCGCGTACGATGGCTACAACTTCTACACGTCAGCGCACGACGAGGCCGCCTACCTCGTCGACATGCAGGGGAACGTTCTGCACGAGTGGCGCTGCCGATTCGAAGACATCCCGGGGGCTCCCGCTCCGAGCGAGAACCTCCCGAATCGTTGGTGGCGCCGGGCGTGGCTCTTCGAGAACGGCGACGTTCTCGCACTGCACACGGGTGTCGGGATCGCCCGTATCGACAAGAACTCGAACGTGCTTTGGTCGAGTTTCCTGCACGCGCATCACGACGTCGCGTTTCGCGCCGACGGCGGCTCTGTCGTGCTGACGCGCGACATCCACGTCTTGCCGCGCATCGATCCGCAGCGCCCCGTCGTCGAGGACACGGTCACCTGCCTCGATGCGCGCGGACGCGTCGAGCGCACCTTCTCGATCCTCGAGGCCATCGAAGCCTCACGCTTCGCGGAGCGAGCCCTCGCTGACATCGACCGTCGCGTGCAGAACTTCGGCGATCTTCTCCATACGAACTCGATCGAGATCCTCGACGGGCGGCTCGCGGATCGCGACCCGGCGTTCGCCGACGGCAATCTGCTGGTATCGTTCCGTCACGCCGACGCGATCGGAATCCTCGACCCGAAGAGCGAGACCCTCGTCTGGTTCCACACGGGCACCTTCTCGCGCCAACACGATCCCAAGGTCCTCGACGACGGGCGGCTCATGCTCTTCGACAATCGCGGGGCCGACGACGGTTCGCGCGTACTCGAGCTCGATCCGATCACGGGCGAGATCGCATGGAGCTACGAAGGAAACGACGCGTCGCCGTTCTTCTCCGCCTCGTGCGGGATCGCCGAACGACTCCCGAACGGCAACCGCCTCGTCACCGAATCGGACAACGGCCGGGCGTTCGAAGTGACGCCAGACGGTTCGATCGTCTGGGAGTTCCGCAGCCCCCATCGCGCCGGCGATGCGAACGAGCTCGTCGCGACCCTTCCCGAGGTCCTCCGCCTCCCGAAGACGTTCCCGCTCGACTGGCTGCCGACGCCGTCACGCCCCGACGACCGCTGACGCCGGGCACCGCGCGATTTCCCGAAGATTCTGCTGGCACCTCCCGACACGCGCCGCCGAGAGCCCGAATCGCCCCCTGAGACGTACTTTTCGTCGTTCCCGTACAGGATGCGTGGTGGTATCCTCGGCAGGAACATGAGCGAGCCGACACCAGCACCGACCGCGACCGTGATCCGCACCTGCCCCGAAGCCGGTAAGCCGGTCCGCCATCCCTGGGTGCGCCGCATCCTCGTCATCGGCTGGACCAGCATCTTCTTGTCGGCCGTGTGCCTTCTCGCGGGCGACTGGGTCGCAACGACCAAGCCCGACACCACGCCCCTCGTGTGGGGACTCCTGCTCATGGGCGCCCGCCTCTTCGGCCTCACGTCGTTCACCATCGGCGTCGTCGCGGTCTTCAACCACCGCTGGACGCAAGGCATCCTGCTCCTGCTCCTCGCCGTCGGCCTACCGATCGCCGCCTTCCTCACCTTCGGAACGATCTGATCAAAGATCGAGTTCCGTGGTCTCGCCGTCGCGAATCCTGAACGCTCGTTCGACGACGCGACCATCGCGATAGGTGACGGTCGCCGTGTAATCGCCGGGTTCGAGGTGGGTGGGTCGAATCGTATCGAGCGACTTCAACGACCAATACGAGTTGGGGTCGGTGGGGGCATCGACGGGTCGTACGCGAAGTCGGTGCACGTCGACGCGACGCTCATGTGTCGGGAGAAGTCGGCCGCCGCGCTCGAGAACGATCCGCGTTGGCGACGCCACTCCGTCCACGACCTCGAAGAAGACCGGCGCGTAGCCGTCCACCTCGAGAGCACCCTTCCCGTCCACTCCGGGCATCCATTCAACCTGCATACCGTCGTTCGTCGAGCGGCCGATGGACAACAGCCTCCCCGCGATCCTGTAGGGCGTGAACGACGCGATACCGGCGGGAGAAATCTCGAAGGGCAAGCGGAGGGTATCGGCGACGACGCATCGAACATCCGTATCCGCGGGGATCTCGACAAGAGCGACTTCTCCTTGCCGTTCCCGGTTCGTATCCAGCGCATACACGCGATAGGAGCCGGAGGGCAGGTCGTCCCAGCGGGCATGCCCTCCTTCGATGGGCCGATGCGAATCGCCCCCGTCCGCTGCCATGACGACGGCGGTCCCCTCCGCTAGCGGTGTCCCGTCTTCGTGCACGACTTCGACGTCGAGCGAGTGCCCGTCGTACTCGAGGATCAGCGGGCTACCTTCGACGAGAAGTCGTTCGCCGAAGTCGACGGTCAAGTCGCCTCCGATCATCGAGACCGAATCCGGTCGTCGGATGACCTCGGTCTTCGTCCGATACTGAAGGTGGTAGATCCCGTAGGCCAAGGAGGCGTCCGCGTGCCCGTCTGTCCCTACGGTAAGGTACTGGTCTCCTGTGCCCGATGTCGCATAGATCACTCCTCCGTCGACAGGTCGGCCTTCACATCGCACGCTGATCCGAATCGGTCCCCCGAGCGGCAGGCGATGCGTCCATTCGGTCTCACGCCCACTCTCGAGGTCGACGAACAACGTGTCGATCACGGAATTGTCCTTGCGGAGCACGAGGGCAACACGTCCCGCTTGGAGCTCGCCCACATGTGCGACGCCCTCGGCATCCGTCCGCCCTGGTCGCCGAGGCGCGAGGGACTCGGAAGAAGCTGACGTCGATCTCGTCACCACTTCGATTCCGGGAACGGCGACGCCTTCATGATCGACGACCTTCAAGAGCACTCGTGCTTCACGCTCCAGCTCGACATGAAGCACGCCGTTCTCGGTTTGATCCGCGACATCCGTCACGAGCATCGGTGTGAATCCCGCGGCACGGACCACGAGGGACTTGCCTGCATCGCGCAGTCCCGGGACCGGCGACCTTCCATCGGCATCCGTGATCTCTCCCGGATTCAGACGGAACGAACTCACATGCTCACTCCGGACGGTGAGCGTGGCCGCGGCAACCGGCGCTCCCTCGGTATCTCGAACTTCGACGATGACGTCGTCGACCCCAAGTCGAACCCGCACCTCGACGACTCGACCCGCGACGAGCTCGGCTTCGCCCGTCGCTTCGGCCAAGCCTGCGGCTCGGACCGCGTACCGGAACGTGCCGACCGGTAGGCCACGCAACCGAGCGACATCGCCGTCGACGTCCGCCCTCGACGAATAGCTATGGCCCGGTCGCTCCATCAGGGTCAGCTCGACTTCTCTCGGGACCGGAGCGTCGTCCCCCGGCGAGGCGACGAATCGAACGTCGATCGCTCCCCCGGACGACAGCACCACGCGCGATGGGAGGTCCGATGCGCTCGTGAGTGCCTCATCGAGCAGCGCGAAGCCCTCCGCGTGGACTCGAAGTCGATTCGCGTCGGATGGAACGACGACCGAGAATCGCCCCGCGCCATCGGCCGTCGCGCGCGCGGTCGCGGGATCCGACGAGACCGAGACCCTTGCTCCCGGCACGGGATCTCCTCGCTCGTCGACGATGGTCCCGGCGTACGTCAAGGCCGGTACCAGGACGATCGCGAGAGGATCGGCGCGTCCGTCGCGAACCTCGATCGGATCCGGGTGCGTAGTTCCGAGCCCGTCGACCCACGCCGTTGCGATCACGCTTCCATCCGGAACCCCGGAGACCGAGAACGAGCCGTCCGACGCCGAGGTGACGGTGCGTTTCCACCGGTTCGGGTGTGCCGTCGTCGACTCGGCGTGGAGCTCGAGGACGGCATTCGGCACGGGCTCGCCCGAGCTTCTCGTCACGATCCCCGAGATCATCCCGCCGAAACCCATCGCGACGGGCTCGACCTCGATCGAAGCTCCCGGATCGAAAGCCGCCACCTCACGAAGGACCTCGTCGTGGCCCGGCTTCGTGAATCGAAGAATGAGCGGCACTGCAGGGAGGTTCCAGCCGAATCCGTAAGCACCCGCGGCGTCCGTGAACGTCACGATCGTCGTTTGCGACAGATCGGGGCCCGCCGACAACGACGATGGATCCGCAAAAGCCTCGACCTTCACACCCGCGAGTCGCTCGTCATTCGCGTCGCTCACCGCCCCGCGAACGTGTGAAGCTCGGTCGATCGTGACCGAGTACTCGTCTTCCAAGCCGTTGCGCGCGATCGCAAGCGACGATCGCGCGAAACCGGGCTTGCTCGCGCGCAGCACCATCGGCTCCGATGGGAGCGCATGAAGGACCGCGATCCCGTTCGAGTCCGTCGTTGCTCGATCGAAGCGGTCGGCATCTCGAGGCCTATCGAGGCCGAGCTCGACTCGCGCTCCCGACACGGGATTACCCGCACGATCCGAAACT
>JAUIME010000421.1 GCA_030433195.1 bacterium | reverse complement strand
ACCGTGGACTTCGTCGCACCGCCCGAAGCTGAAGAGCCCGTCGATGAGTCGGAGTACCTCTCGCGTGAGGAACTCCAAGAGATCGGGCAGTACGGGCGGATACGACGCTAACGCGGATCGGGTCTTGAAGTACTCGGCCAGCGAGCCGCGGCGGTAGCGCGTCGCGGCTCGTTGTCAATCACCTCGACGTTCCCTCTGGAGAATGGAGCGACGACGATGCAACCACCTCGACCGACACCAATCCCAGAGTATTGGGAGACCTCCGGAAAGCCCGGCCCACCAATGCCCTGGTCGTGGCGCGACTACGTCGATCAACCCTCGGACATCGCCATCGCGAGCGGAATTGCTTTCGCGCTCGTGCTTTGCGCCCTGGCGTCGCGCCTCGCGGCGATACGGCGCGGCCGTGCCCCGTTCGTAGGCTTCGTCGTTGGCCTAGTCACGGGGCCTGTGGGCGCGGTTCTTTATCTACTATCGCTCCCGTCCCGCCGCGTATTTCGGCAGTGCTATGGCTGCGGGGGCTATGTTCCGCGCATGGCAAAGGGGTGCCGCTGCGGGTTCGCACCAAGCGTAGGAGAACGGGGTTAGTCTGGGCTCAATGGGCATCTGCGATCGAGTCCGGTTGAGCTTGACCAGGCCTTTGCCCGCCCGTCCTGTGGAGACGGAGCGATGGCGCGGTTACTTCACTTCGGAAAGCTCCCGACCGCTGGACTCGCGCGCTTGTCGGGCATCGCTGCGCCTCGAGGGTCGGTATGGGTAGACTACCCGGTTCTCGGCCCGTTACCGGCGGCCGCGCCTCGATGAGGCGAGTACGCTAAAATTAGCGTTCGGCGGGACTTCGATTGGTGGGCGCAACAGGACTTGAACCTGTGACCTCTTGCGTGTGAAGCAAGCGCTCTAGCCAGCTGAGCTATGCGCCCACGAAGCGGGGATAACACCATATCGGGCGAGTGGGGTCAAGCGGCGGGGCGTTGGGTGCGGCCGGGTTCGTCGGGCGAGATGTCGGCGTCGGTGTGTGGATGTGGCTTTTCTCCGAAACTCGGGGGTGGTTCGCGTGTTTCTGGTCGTGAGAAGAGAACGGTCGCGGTCGGGGCTCGGTGTGGGCTTCGGTTTCGATGGATCGACGAGATCGTCGGTTGGCGGCCGGGTGGATCACGAGACTGGAAAGGAGTGCGCGATGATGAAGAACCTCACGAGTCGGCTCCTCGCGGCAGGGATGGCAGTGGGGCTCTGCGCCGCGATGTCGGGATCGAGTGTGGCGGCTTCGACGACCGGGGAGGGGCGCGACGTTTCGGATCGGCGAGCGCAGCTTCGCGAACGGCTTCAGGAGCGTGCGGCGCGGCAGGACGAGGTGACGCGAGATCGTGGGGGGCGCCGTGACGGCGTGCGGCGCGAGCGAATCGATTCGGCTCGTGATGGCGCTTCGGGCGGCGAAGGCGAGAGGATGCGGCGGGACCGCATCGACCGCAACCGCGATCGGCGGGACGGGTCGGCGAACAGGGGCGCGCATGTTCATCGCGGACTCGAGCAGCGGGTCCGACAGCTCGAGAAGCGGTTGGCCGAGCTTCGCAAGCGGGTCGATTCGGGTCTGATCGAGGACCGTGGAACCCTGCGACGACCCGGCACCGAGCGCTTTCAGCGAGAACGGCGGATCGGGCCGCGCGACGGCGGGCAGGATCGTCGACTCGAGTCGGGGGCTGCGCCGAGGAAGTCGCGCGACGGGCGGTTGCAGCGCGAGCAGCGTGGCGGCGAACGTCGCATCGAACGTCGCCTCGAACGCCGGGATGGCGACGCGCCCAAGCTGGATCGACGGGAGATTCGACGACGCGTGCTCGAGAGGCGTGGGATCGGATCGGAGCGTGGGCGTCCCGAGGGGCGTTCGCGTGACGGCGTCGTGTCGGAAAGCCGCCGCTCGATCTGACGGCAATTGCGGCTTCCAAGGCTGCGCAACGACGACATGAAACGCAACGAGGCGGACTTGCTCTCGCAGGTCCGCCTCGGTCGTTTCGCAGGTTGTCGCTTTTTCTACCGCGTGTCGACTATTTCAGTAACCCGGACTCGCGGGATCCGACTAGATCGACGAACGTGCCGCCGTTCTGGTTGGCGAGGCCTTGCAGGAGGCCGGCGCCGACCGGGTCCTTGCCGAAGTTGATGGTGTGGATCACCACGCGGCGAAGGCTGTTGAGGCGTTGGATCTCCGCGAGGATCTCTTGGGTGTTGGTGAGCTCGCCCGTGGTGGGGCGGCCGTCCGAGAGCAGGAAGATCGTGTCGACTGCGGTGTCGTAGTGCTTGTCGTAGGTGCCGATTCCCGAAACCTTGAACGCAGCGGCGAGGGCGCCGTAGATGTTGGTGCGGCCTTCGTCGTTGGTGGACGCTGCGGCGCGGCGGCCCGGGCGCGTCTTCACGGGGCCGACCTTTCCGCGCGGCTCCTGCTTCTCGATGAACGAGATGGCTTGGCGGCGCTTGCTGTCGCTGAGCTCGACGAGCTTCTTGTTCCAGCGCTCGACGTCGGTGTGATAGAGGAGGATGTTGATCGCGGTGCGGCCTTCGAAGCTCTCGATCGCTCGCTTGAGCTCGGCCTTGGCGATGTCGATCTTGCGACCCGACGTCATCTCGAGGTCGACGAGACGTTCGGGCTTCACGATGTCGACTTCGTCACGCATGCTGCGCGACACGTCGAGCACGAAGAGAATGCGCTGCGACGGCGTCGGAATGCCGTAGTAGCGCATGCTCGCCTTGTAGCGTGCCTCTTCGCGCTCGCGTTGCGGGGCCTCGTTGCTCTTCGCCGTGGCGGGGCGTCGCGACGAGCGCCCGGGCTTCGGGAGCTCGGGCACTTCGAACCGGTCCTTCGTCCGCGCCCACCACTCCTTCCAACCGTCCGGGTCGACGCCGTAGTCCATCGTCGTGATCGACTTCAGCGCGCGGGCCGCGTCGTCTTGGAGACGTCCCTCTTCTTGCATCAGCTCGATGAGCGGTGCGATCGAATCCTTCTGCCGAAGCTTGGCGAGCGCTTGCACCGCGCTCGCTCGAACTTGCCACGACTCGTCGGTGAGAAGCCCGACCAGCGCGCTGGTCGCGATCGGATCTCCGATGCGTCCGAGCGAAGCGGCCACGATCGTGCGGACGACGGGCTCCTTGTCTTCGAGCATCGCCATGAGCGCGCCGACGAAGGCGGGAGCATCCGCTTCCTTGTTCGACTTGACGTAACCACCGTACGCTTCGGCCGCGGCGCGGCGGACTTGCCACGCGCGATCAGCGCCGAGCGGCAGCAGCGTCTCGGCCGAGCTCGGCGCGCCGATGCGGCCGAGCGCCTGGATCACGATGGCGCGCGACTCGGGCTTGCCGCTCGTCGCGAGAGCGTGCATTGCGGCGACGGCTTCGGCCGACTTGTAGCCGCTCAGCACTTCGAGCGCGGCGGCGCGGACCTTCCAGCTCTCGTCGTCGAGCACCGATTCGACGGCTTCGACGCCGGCGGCCGAGTCGACTTTGTCGACGCTACGGACGACGGTCGCTCGCGCGTCGTCGTTCTTGTCGCGGATGTACTTGTTGAAGCGCTCGAGCGTTTCCTCGTGGTCGGCCGTCGTGGCGACGGCGGAGGGCGCGCCGGCAAAGGCGAACGTGAAGACGAGCGCGAACGGGATCGCGAGTCCGAGCGTGGCCATCGCGGGGCGCGTGAAGCGGCGCGTGCGCGTCGGTCGTTCGAGCGGTCGGGGGATGCCGGACATCATGCTCCTTCTCGGCTCGGTTCGGAGCCGTCGGTACGGGGTCGAGGTCAGCCTCTAGTAATTGCGCGTCGCGTAGCTGCGATACAAGTCGTCGATCTCGGCCGGGAGCCAGCCGTAGATCTCCTGGATCGCCTGCATCGAATCAGGGTTCCGCGACGTCTTGAGCTTGCGGATGAGCTCCTGGAATTTGGCCGGATCGTGGTTGAAGAAGAAGTCGACGTAGCCGAACGCGAATGCCGCATCACGATAGCTGTAGCTCACGAGCTCCTTGCCTGCGAGCTCGGCGAGCGAGACGAAGGCATCGGTGTTCACGTCGCGCTTCAGACGCTTCTTCCAGTCGGAGTCGGCCTTGTAGGGATCGTCCGGCGGTACTTCGCGGAACGTGTAGTTCTCGTTGCTCTCGTAGAAATCGTGCTCGAGGAACGACTTGAAACCGATGTCGATCCACGCCGGCGGCTTCCCGGGACGGTGGTACTTGAACAGGAACATCGTCGCGATGCTGTAGACGACACGCTGCTCGAGCTTCTCGTCGGAGTCCGCGCCGAGGCGGGTGACGTAGCGGTAGGCCTTGGGGCTGCTGTAGGTGTACCCGGAGGAGTTGCTCGTCGACGATCCGAAGTGCTTGCGGACGTAGGCGTCCATGCCGGTCTTGTCGTACGTGATGTAGACCTCGTGCTTCGCGCCGCGTTCCGACGACTCGACGCCGAACAGCTCTCGGTAGCGATCGTAGACGCGTTGCAAATAGAGCGCGTACTCGCGCGCCGCGCGCGGTTGCCGATGACGCTTGCGGTTGATCTTCACGCGATCGAGCCCCAGGAACAGCTTGATGTCCTCGGTCTCGACGGTGACGCAGGAGCGGCCCGTCGTCTCCTCGAACTCCAGCACGGGCTCGAGCCACTTCTGGTTCGCCGCACGGATGCGCTCGTACTCTTGGATGGCCTCGTCGACGGGAGTTCGATCGCAGAGCGAGAAGCCCGCGCCGCCGTCCGGATCGGTTCGGTAGAAGTGCGAATCGTGGAGGATGCCCTCGGGCGGGGGCGTCGATCGCGGCTCGAGCTTCCCGGTGTTCTTGCACTTGTAGCAGACCTTCTCGGGCTTCTGAGCGAGGGCCGCGGGGAGCTGCGTCGCAAAGAATGCTGCCACGGCCACGAGCGCCGCGAAGCGGGCGCCCGACGTCCGGGAAGCGTGCCCTCGAGAAGCTCCGAGGGACGAGGCCGAGCCGCGCGCCAAGGCCGACGTTCGGGCCAGGGCTCGGGGCGGGACGCGGTGCAGGGGGGATCGGCTTGGGTGCATCCGGTTTCGTTCCTCCGGTTTCGAGCTTTCTTGTTCGGTTCGGGCCGTTCGTGCCGCTTCGAGATGCTGCCGGGCGTCGAACGTCTCGCGGGGCATCCCTTCGCGCTTCGTCCCTCTTCGGGGCGCTTCTTCGGTACGCGGTACCTGCCGCGCGCCGAGCGTCGACCCGCGGGCGTCGGCACTCTCGTCGAAGCCT
>JAUIME010000420.1 GCA_030433195.1 bacterium | reverse complement strand
TCTCGGTCTCCGGACCGAAGAGCTCGAGTGGTTCGCGGACCTTCGCAGCCTCGAACGCCAGGTGCCGCGCGAACCCCTGCGCCACTATCGCTATCACTGGATCAAGAAGCCGTCGGGCGGCGTCCGTTTGATCGAAGCGCCCAAGCCCCGGTTGAAGGAGATCCAACGCAATCTCCTGATGCGGCTCCTCGAGAAGATCCCGCTTTGGGGCTGCGTGCACGGCTTCCGGCGCGGACGATCGGTGCGCTCGTTCACGGCCGTGCACGCCAATCAGCACACGGTGCTGCGCGTCGACCTGCGCGACTTCTTCGCGACGATCCGCTTCCGTTGGGTCGTCGACTACCTCCGCTACGTCGGTTACCGAGACGAGGTCGCGCGGATGCTCGCGGGACTCATGACGAATCACCCGCCCATGCGCGTGCTTCGTGGCTGCCCGCATGCGCAGACGCGCAGCGAACGACGTGCGATCCTCGCGCGCTATGCTCGGCCGCACCTGCCGCAAGGTGCGCCGACTTCGCCGGCCCTCGCCAATCTGTGTTCGGTCTGGCTCGACTTCCGGCTGTCACGTCTGGCGGATACGGCCCGTGCCGCCTACACGCGCTACGGCGACGATCTGCTTTTCTCGGGCGGGCCCGAGTTCGGTCGCGGCGCGCGACGATTCCACGCCCACGTTCTCGCGATCGCACGCGAGAACGGCTTCGAGGTCGAGCCGCGCAAGACGCGCATCATGCGCCGCGGGACATGCCAGCACGCCGCGGGCGTCGTCTTGAACGAGCGCCCCAACATTCGTCGCGATTCCTACGATCGCTTGAAGGCGATCCTGCACAACTGCGTCCGCTTCGGCCCCGCGAGCCAGAACCGCGCCCGCGTCGCCGATTTCCGCGCACACCTGACGGGACGTGTCGCGTGGGTCGAGATGATCGCACCCGAGCGCGGCAGCCGATTGCGCGAGATGCTTCGCCGCATCGACTGGACGCCCGCGTCGTCCTGACGAAAGGTCAGGCCGCGGCGCCTCCCGGTTCTCCTTTGCATCGGCGTCTTGACGCGATCCCCGCCACGCGAGTATGTTCGGCGCATGAATGCGGAGGACCCGGAGAATGAGCAACGCGCGTCGAACGCGCGATCCGAAAGAGCGCCCGAAGAGACGAAGTCGTCGACCTCGCGCTTTGCCCTGAACATCGTTCTCCTACTCGCCCTAGGGGTTGCAGCGAGTGGATGGATGCTTCGCTACACGGATTGGTTCGGTGTGTTCGGCGGCCTGCTCTCGCTCGGCGGCCTGTTCGCTTGGATCGCGTTCGTGTCGAAGCTCATTCCGGGGCGACGCATCGAGGAACTTCAAGCGGCCGTCGACCGCCTCCTGATTGCTCCCGCAACGACCTACGTCCTCGCCGGCGCCTTCTTGTTCGGCCTCGCGATCCTGTCGTTTCTGGGCACGATCGAAGTCAATTCGTTCGCCGGAGCCGCGGATCGCCGCTTGTACTTCGGGAGCGTCGAGAACGACGACACGTTCCTGCGGCTCCCGGCCGACGGGCGCAAGCGGTCTCTGCATTGGACCACCCCCGGTTCGTCGACGCCGGTCCGCGTCAAAGTCGAGGGGCACCCCGACATCCGAGTCCGCGTGCGGTCGTGGCGCGTCACCGAGCTGCATGTGCCGAGCTCGTTTCGCCGCCCGGTACTCTTGGTGCGTCCCGCAACGCCTCTCATCGACATCGGCCGGGAGAACCCGTTGGAGCTGAGGATTCGTTTGGGCGAAGAGGAAATCGTGACGGACTTCACGGGACACCTCGTGTTCGTCGGATGCGATGCCGACGTGGACATTCCGGCCCGTCTTCGCGACCGTTGGGAGTCGGTGCTCGAAGCCCGCAAGCAGGACCGCTTCGTGCCCTACTGGACGCGGCCCCACGATCTCGGCGTCGAAGTCCGAGAGTTGGTGCCCAACGAGACCGTGACCGTCGAGCTGTTCTCGAAAGAGACCGGGAAACTCCTCGGAACGACGGGAGCGATCACGATCGCACGAATCGACGACGCAGCGGACTTCCCGCAAGTCGTTGATCTGAAGTAGAGGTTGATCTCAAATAGAGGTTGATCTGAAACAGAGGTCGATCTGAAATCGAGGAGGTGACCATGCGCGGAACCACCGAGTCTCCGACCCGGCGCGGACCGACGAGGAGCCCACAGCATGCTCTTCGATGCGGCCGATTTTTTCGAGCTTCGGGTATCCCCGGCCTCATGGTCGTCGCCCTGCTCCTGAGCGCCATCGCGACGGCCCGGACGGCGGCAGCGGAAGAGCTGCTTCCTCTTCACGTCTGCTTCCGATTCGAGCAGACCGCGGTCGAGAACCTCTACGCAGAAGCGGAAGTCGCGCAGATCGCGATCACGGAGTCTCTCGCGAAGGCGTGCTCCGAGTCGGATCTCGTCGGATGCTGGAACATCGTGGGAACGGCCGAGGCCTCTCCCCGACGGCTCGACGTCTGGCTCTCGAGCGAGACCGAATGGTCTCTTTGCGCCGCCGTCCGCTCGAAGGCCGAACGCGGCGACCCCGCGGCCCCGGACTGGACCGTCACGCTCTACCCGCCCGGCGAGCTCGATCGGCTCACGATCAGCGGGTTCCCGAGCCGCAACGATCTGCCCGCGAGAATCGACGAAGCCTTCACACGTATGCTCGCCGCACACGACGCAGCGATGCTCGAGAAGCTCAAAACGATCGCCCCGCTCGGGATGCTCGAAGCCGAGATCTCGGACGACGCGCCCGACGTTCTCGTGTTGCCGCTCCCTTGGGAGCGCTTCTGCCGGCTCGCCCGCTCGGAGTTCATCGTGGAGTGTCGCTGGGGCAACCGCGGGATCGTGAGACTGCACTCGATCGGCACCGGCCTTCCACTGGAGTACGCGGCCGATCCTCCGTTCTCGGCCGTGGCCGTCATCCACCACAAGTGGGAGTTCCCGTTGACGATCGAGAAGTCGATCGACGATGCGCAGCTCACGAAGTTGCCCGAGCTCGAACCCTGGCTGCTGTACTTGCGAAGCGTCTCCGAAGCGCCGTTCGACTGCGAAGTTCCGCTGATCGCGAACTGAGACATCGTCGGGGGTAACGAAAGGAAGGTGACTCGATGGCACGTGGTCCGCGGTTCCTGATGATCCTGTCCTCGATCGTTCTCGTCGCCGCGGCGGGATCGTCGTGCAAGACGAGTCCCACGCCCGCGAAGTCCGATACCGGCTCGGCCGCGCCGTCGCCGGAAGACCGACGCGAGCCGCCCGCTCGGGCATCGCGACGCCCCGTGGTCGACGCGGATCCGGTCGCCCCCGAACCCCCATCCCGATCCGCACGACTCGAGCCGATCCAGCGTCCCCTGGAGACCGACGAGCCGGTGCGGCGACGCCCTGAGACGCGCCGCGCACGAACCGCCGAGCGACTCGAAACACGCTCGGCGACACTCGCACGTCCGCGCCTCGCCGTCCGCGAAGAACCCGCACCGGCCGCGCCGTCGGAGAACCTCGAGCGACTCGTCATCGACGCGGAAGTCCTGCGCCGGGCGATGCGGCAACTTCCGGATCGCGATCGGACTCGCGTCCTCGGAGGCCGTCGGGTTTCGGAAGTCATGGTGCGAAGCTCGGGAGTCCGTGAGACCATCGAACGCGACGAAGCCGGCGTTCTCTTCGCGCGTCCCGAGATCGCGACCGCCGTCTTCGACGATCCGGGCGCTCGCAGCGAGATCCTCCGCGACCCCGACCTCCAACGAGCTCTGCTCGAATCGCATCCCCCGTTCCAACGCGACGTCGAGCTCGCGATGCAGGCGCAGAAGACGGGCGACCTCACCACCGCGGCAGGTCGGTACGAAGCCGCCGAGACCACGGCGCGCGAGTTCGGGGTGACGTCGCTCGAAGCCGACTTGGCGCTCGAGCGCGGCCGGATCCTCCAGGTCGACAGCAAGCGGAGCCAAGGGCAAGCCCCCGAGCGACTCGAACAGCAGGTGGCGATCTACGACCGAGTCATCGACATCGGGACGCCCGCGCAGCAGACGCGTGCGCGCAACGACTTGGCCGTCACTCAGATCGCGCAACGCGACTACGATGCCGCCGTCACCACGCTCCGCGCCATCGACATTCCGGCCGACGACCCCGCGCGCTCGATCTACGACTACAATCTCGGCCGCGCCTACGAGCTGTCGGGCGATCCGGATTCGGCGACGCGGTACTACCTCGGGTCGCTGCGAGCCAAGCCCCGCTTCGAGGCCGCCGCCGATGGCGCCTACCGCACGCTCTTCCAAACCGGTGAGCCCCGAGTCGACGACGCGGTACTCGTCGCCGACATGCTCGTGTCCGCCGGCCGCCGCGATCTCGCGAGTCGACGTCTTCGCGAATGCCTCGAAGCATGGTCCGGATCCGACGACGCGCCGCGCCTTTGCGCCGGCTACGTCCGCGTCCTCGCCGAGCGTGCGCCCGACCTCGAGAGCTTCCGAGCCGAAGAGCGTCCCTTCTTGGAAGAGATCGGCAGCGACTCTGCGCTCGAACCCTACGTGCGCGACATGCAGCGCGCCTACGAACCGGGCCTGGCGGCCGAGGTCAACGAATCGGGGCTCCACCGCCTCTTCCTTCCGTGGAAGCGCAGCAGTTGGGGCGGCGACTTCGCGAACCTCCTGACGAGCGCCGCCAGCGCATTCGCGCGCGCCGGCGCCCCCGACGAGGCACTCGTTCGCTACATGGCCGCGTGGGAGCTCGACAGCGAGAACTCGAGCCCGGCCACCTATGCGGCGAGCGTACTGCGCGAACACCCGGGCATCTTCAAGGAGTATCCGGCCGTCTTCGCGAAGCTCGTCGAGCAGATGTTCGACGGCAAGTCGCGGGCTTACCGCTCGCGCGATTGGGAGAACATCCTTCGATATCACCTGCTGCTCGCGAGCATCTTCGAGCGCCACGGCGACCGCGAACAAGACGGCACCATCTACACGACGGTGTTCCAGCTCGAAGCCGCGATGAACGCCGAGCGTCAGGTCTTCGACGGCGATCCGGACTTCTCGCCTTCGCTCGGCCTCTACTACCGCCTCGGCGAGGCGTACCGCCGAGACGGCCGACTGCAAGAATCGCTCGAGCGCTACCTCGCGGCCGGGGAGGGATTCCTGCGCGCCCGCGACATCGCGTCCCTGAAGCAATGCCTCGATCGGATCGCCCGCCTGCAATCGCTCGACGTCGATCTCACGCAATCGGACCGCGCAA
>JAUIME010000419.1 GCA_030433195.1 bacterium | reverse complement strand
CGAGGCCGAAGAGGGGCTCACGGGCTATCTGTTGAAGCCCATGAACTGCCCCCACCACGTGAAGATCTTCGCGTCGAAGCCGCACTCGTACCGCGACCTTCCCGTGCGGCTCGCCGAGTTCGGCACGGTGTATCGATGGGAGCAGTCGGGCGAGATCGGCGGGTTGACCCGCGTCCGCGGCTTCACGCAAGACGACGCGCACTTGTTCTGCACCGAAGAACAGGTCGCCGACGAACTCAAGGGCTGTCTCCGCCTCGTCAGCGTGATCTTCAATACGCTCGGCATGACCGACTACAAGGTCCGCGTCGGCCTTCGCGATCCCGATTCGACCAAGTACATCGGCTCGCCGGAGAACTGGGACAAAGCCGAGCAGGCGTGCCGCGACGCGGCCGCGACGCTCGGGGTGTCGTTCACCGAAGAAGCCGGCGAAGCGGCGTTCTACGGACCGAAGATCGACTTCGTGGTGCGCGACGTGATCGGCCGCGAGTGGCAGCTCGGCACCGTGCAGGTCGACTACAACCTGCCCGAGCGCTTCGACCTCTGGTACACCGGATCCGACAACAAGGCGCACCGCCCCGTCATGATCCACCGCGCGCCGTTCGGTTCGATGGAGCGTTTCGTCGGCGTGCTCATCGAGCACTTCGCGGGCGCGTTCCCGACCTGGCTCGCCCCGGAGCAAGCGCATGTCGTGACCATCAGCGAGAAGAGCGAAGAGTACGGCCGCCGCGTCTACCACGAGCTGCTCGACGCGGGCGTGCGAGCCACGATCGACGACTCGAGCGCGCACCTGAAGCAGAAGATCCGCGAAGGTGCCGAATGGAAGATTCCGTACATGCTCGTCGTCGGACCGAGGGACGCCGAGAACGAAGCGGTGAGCGTCCGCGCGCACGGCATCACGAAGGACCTCGGCGCGATGCCGCTCGCCGAGTTCGTGACGGCGATCACCGACGAGATCCGCACACGCGGGGCTTCGACGGTCGTCGAGCGGTTCGAGACCGCGACGGCCGCTTCGTAGGCCACGCCGCGAACGGGCACCGCGACCCCGCGAACCAACCCGCAGGCATGCCATGACTCCTGACGCTCGATCGGATTCTTCCGCACTGCGGATCCTCGGCGCGATGGTGATCCTCGTCCTCGTCGTCGCGGGTTTCGTGGTGTGGCGGATGCTCGATCGCGGCACGCCTCCACGCGGTGCGGGACCGACTGCCGAGCGCAACGTCGACAAGCCCGCGCGCCCCGATCGCGAAATCGACAACGGACGAGAGCCGCGCGCGACGAACGACAGGCGCCCCCCGGCGCCGCCGCTCACACCCGACGTAGAAATCCTCACGCGCTCCGAAGTCACGCGCGTGCTGCTGCGCGTGGTCGACGAAGACCTCGAGCCGCTCGCGGGCGCGTCGGTACGACTCGTCGTCGCGCCGGACGACGACGTTCCCGAACGCGTCCCGCTCGAGCCTCCGCTTCCCGATCTCGACGAAACCGACTGGGACGCGGGTGAGGCGTTCACGACCGACGCCGAGGGCGCCGTCCTGCTTCCCGCCTTCGATCGCCGCGCGCGCGTGATCGCGACGCATCGCGACGGCGACGTCGAGCGCCTCGGTCGCCGCGAGCTCACGCCGCGCGACCTCGGACGCCAGGTAACCCTCACGCTACGCCCGACGCGATCGCTCGTGATCCGCACCTTCGACTCCGGCGGCCGCTCGATCGGCGGCGTTCCCGTGGGGCTCTACTATCGCGAGCACGGCATGGGGGCGGGATCTCGGCACACCCTTTGGCTCGGGACGACCCGGGAATCCGACGGCACGGTCGAGATTCCGAACGCGCAGGACTACGCATGGGTGAACGGCATCGCGCCGGGCCCGCCGGTGGAGCTTCTGGTCGCGGTCGCATTCCCGGTGCAGTACGCGATCGAGCACGCGCTCGACCCGACCGCCCTCCCCGAGGATCCGATCGATCTCTACATTCCCGAGACCGGCTCGATGAAGATCCACCTCGTCGCGCCGACCGGGGTACCGTTTCGCGAACCGGCCGGCGTCTGGCTCGGCGCGCGGCTGCACTACTCGAGCGGTCCGTTCACGGTCGAGATCTTCACCGACGAAGGCGAAGTCACGCTGCCGTTCGTCGAAACCGGAATCTCGTTCGACTGCGAAGTCGAGACGCGAGCGCGCGACTACCTCACCGTCAACACGCATGTCGAGGGGCCGCAGCAGCCCGGCGAGTTCGTCGAGACCGTGGTCCAACTCGATCTCGCGCCCACGCTCGTGGCGTCACTCATCACTCCGGACGGCGCGACGCTCGCGGGAAGACCCGTGGAAGTTCGACTGCGGCACCGCCGAATGACACGGCCGCGTTCCGAGCGGAGCCGCACGAAAACCGACGCCGTCGGCGCGATCGCGGTTCCGCTCCCGATCGAAGGTCGCGACGGCCCGGACGCCATCGCGAACGAGCTACGCCGTATCGAGGCCGTCCACATCGGGGTTCCGTTTACGGCGGGCGGCCCGACGCGCCAGTTCGAGTACGAAGCGCTCGTCCCCTACGACTTCGGCGCGTCGCTCGAGACGCGCGTCCCCGGAGTCCCGTTCGATCTCGGCCGCGTGACGCTCGACCCGCTTCCCGCGCTCGTTTCGGGGCGTGTCGTCGATGGATCCGGCAATCCCGTCGAAGGCGCGGTGGTGCGAGCAATCCCGGGGCAAGACCTCGAGACCACGACCGACGGCGACGGCCTCTTCGAGATCTTCGGCAACCTCGATCGCCCGAAGTTCGAGGTGCGCGCGTATCTGTCCGGCTATCGGCAGGTCGGAGCGACGCTACGCGTCGAGAAGGGTACCGAGGGCGTCGAGCTCGTACTGGCTCCGGCGACGTCACTCGAGGGCCGCGTGCTGCTCCCCGCAGGCGCACCCTTGTCGCTGACGGTCGCGCTCGATTCGCCGCGTCGCAAGCAAACGGCTCGAGTGGTTCGTGACGGCTATTTCCAAATGAACCTGCCCGAGGGACCCGCGACCTTGACATTTCGCATCCTCGGCGAGGAGGCGCCATGCGCCGTGGTCGGTCCGATCGCGATCGAACTCGGGCGTGTGAACGACATCGGGACCATCGACCTACGCGATCGTATCCGGCACTTCGTCGTGCGCGTTCTCGACACGGCCGGCGCTCCGCTTCCCGACGCCTTCGTCACGGTCGGAACCGGATCTCGCACGCCCTGCGATTCGGTCGGTCGCGCGACGATCGCCACGGGGCTCGATCTCGTCGACCTCGAGGTCTCGGCGCTCGGCTACCGCAGCGTCGCGCTCACGACCGAACCCGTCGATCGCGAAGTCGTCCTCGACGAGGGCGTCCGTCTCGAGATTCGCATCGCCGCCGATTCGGCGCTCCCCGACCCGTCGCACGATCTCGCCTGCACGCTCAACCCCGTCGACGGTCGCCGGTCGACCACGCGGGAGGTCGACCCGGCTCGCACGAACGGCATCGCCCGCGCGTACCTCGTGCCGCCCGGAAGCTATCGCGTCACGTGGGTCGTGACGCGACTCGCCGAGAGCGGCAACGGCCCGATGCGGTTTCTGAGCCAGCCCATCGGCGATCCGCTCGTGGTCGATGCCCCCGACTCCGCGGGACCGCACATCGTCACGCTGCGCTTCACGGAGGATGAGGTCGCCGCGGCCGTCGAGGCGCTCGATCGCGAGCTCGCGAACCCGCCGCGCTGAGACTCGTCACCGGCCGACCGCGGTCCTGTTCTTCCGGCGCTACGGCCGTTCGCGAAGCGACGTACCGAGCTCTCGCGAGTAGCGCTCGGCGCCGACCTCGCGCAGGTGGTCGACGTCCGCGAAGAGCTCCGGCGGATACGCGGGGAATGCCGCGTCGACGCTCACGGACGGATGCTCCTTGCCGAACGACTCCATCCAATCACGGTAGGCTCCGTTGAAGCCCGACACTTCGCGCAGCTCGTCCAACTGCATCGGGACCGGCATCGTGACGAACACGAGTTCGATGTCGTTCTCGGCCGCGAAGCGCGCGAGCCGATCGAGCGCTTCGGCGTGCACGGGAAGCACCTCGAACGTCATGCCCGACCAAAGCGGCGCCTCGGCGACGAGGTCTTCGGGCGTCATTCCCCACGTCTTCGGGCAGTACCCGCGTTGATCGGCGAGCGTCGCGCGCAGCCGCTCCGTGAAATCGACGACGCGCGGGTCGACCTCGCGCGTCGCGAGCCCGAGGCGGTCGTCGAGCACTTCGCGCAGAACCGCCCGTTCGCGCATCACCGGTAGAGCCGTCGCCGCAAGCCAGCGATAGAGCGTCGTCCGTTCGATCGGCATCGCAAGCGCCGCGAGAATCTCGTCCGTTCGGAGCGGGAACAGCCGCACGAACAGATCCGAGAACACCGTCTCGTCGGTCAGCAGCTTGGGAGTCATCGCATAGACGACGCGATCGGGAGCGCCGTGTCGCGCCGTGTACCGCTTCACCAGGAGCTCGACGCCCGCCGGCGGCAGCCCGTTGCGCGCGAGGTTGCGCCACGTCGAGTCGTCGCCGATCGCCTCTTCGACGATTCGCGGATCGATACCGCGCAGCGCGCGGCTGTCGCCGACGACGACACACGTCTCGGTCGCCGTTTCGAGCAGCGCGTCCTGCATGCGATAGACGGTTCCCGCGTGCGACTCGTAGCTCGCACGCGTTCGCACGGCCGCGAGCTGCACGGCCACGGTGACGATCACGAACAGCACGACGCCCGCGAACGGATGCCAGCCCGCGGTGCGTCGTCGCGCGGTCGCCTCAGAACTGGAAGTAGATGAAGGCTCCGCCATCGAAGGCCCCCCAGATCAAGAACACGTTGAACAGCACCGCATAGAAGACCCAGCGCACGGGCCACGGCCACGTCACGACCGGATCCATGACGTCGCTTCGCGCTTGGAACACCTGCACGAGGAACAGCGGCGCCGTATAGAACAAGAGCTGCAAGAACACGCGGCCCGCGTCGTCGGGAACGAACCACGACGTCGCCATGCTCGACAGCATCGCGGTCGCCTGCCCGAGGTCGTCGGCGCGGAAGAACAGCCACGTCACGCACACGAGATGGAACGTCCCCACGCGACACGCCAATCGGAACAGGCTCGCGGCCGCCCCCGCCGCCGGCGCCGCCGCGGCGATCGAGCCCGCCACGAGCCGGTGGATCACGAGCCACACCCCGTGGATCGCGCCCCAGATCACGAACGTCCACGCGGCGCCGTGCCACAAGCCGCCGA
>JAUIME010000418.1 GCA_030433195.1 bacterium | reverse complement strand
CGCTTCGGCGCGAGCCCGCGGATCGAACGCGCCGAGAATCGTATCGACGTGTTCGAGGTCGAAGACACCGTGCGCTTCGGCGATCCAAAGCCCCTCGAGCATCAGCCGATCGTGATGCACCTCCGTGGCCGGCACCGCGTCGAGCCACGCTCGAAGCTCGGGAAGAAGGAGGTCACGAGGCACGCGTTGCAGGCGAAGACGCACGAGCTGCCGCGTGTTTCGCTCGGGCAGTTTCAGCATCGCGAACCTCTGCGCGAGCGACGCCTCGTCGCTGTCGGGAGGCGTCACCAGGGAGCGCGACTCGTGCCGCACGCGCCAAATGCGTCCGTGCTCGTGATCGCGGCGCGGGTCGCGCACCGAGTACTGCATGTGACCGATGATCGGGTTGCACCAGTCGGCGATGTACAACGCACCATCTGGCCCCAGCTCGGTCGCCACGGGCCGGAAGTTCGTGTCCCTGCACGCTACGAGATCCTGCGGCATCTTCTCGGTGCGCCACGACGATCCCGAAGCGACGAGCCGGTCCCATCGCGTGCCGTGAAACCCGATCGACTGATTGACGACGAAACTGCCCTGCACGTCCTCGGGAAAGTGTCGGCCGAGCAAGATCTCGCAGCCCGCGGTCGGTCGTCCTCGATTGAGGAACGGCCCCGGGCGCTTCGGCTTCGCCGGATACGTGAACGCGTGCGAAACGTGCGAGAACGCGAAGTTGTCGCCACCCGACGCGTCGGCGAGCACGCTCGCACCGAAGTCGTCGAAGGCGTGGCCCCACGGGTTCAGGAAGCCGCAGTGCGATCGTGCCTCGAGACGCCGCGTGCGCGGATCGAAGTGCCAGACCGCCGCATCGCGCGTGCGCTTCGTGCCGTACGGAGTCTCGACGCCGGTGACGCAGAAGATGCCTTCGTGCATCAGGAACCCGCCATCCGGAGCCCACTCGAACGCACTGATCTGGTGATGCGAATCGGGCATCGCGAAGCCGCTCAGCACCACCTCGCGGAGATCGCTGACACCGTCGCCGTTCGTGTCGCGCACGTACAGAAGATCCGGCGCCTGGCCGATCCATGCAACGTCGCGACCGCGCGCGTCTCGATCGACGACGAACCCCGTCGGCACGTACAGTCGATCCGCGAACACGGTGCGGTGATCGGCGCGGCCATCGCCGTCGCGATCCTCGAGCACGAGCAGCTTGCAGCTCGGCGCTTCGCCGGGCATCAGATGCGGGTACGTCGTCGCGCACAAGACCCATAGGCGATGACGGTCGTCGAACGTCATCGCGAGCGGATTCGCGAGCTCCGCGAAATCGCGTTCCGACGCGAAGCACTCGATCCGATAGCCGTCGGCGATCGTGAAGCTCTCGACGAACGCGTCGGGGTCGGCGATCTCGAGGCTGCCGAGCGACGTCTCGGTGCCCTTCGCCTCGACCGGTTGCGGCTCCCAAGCGTCTTCGGGCAACCGTACCTCGGCGGACGGCAACGTCTCCTGGAGCGTTGGACCTTCGGGGACCCGTGCGAACAGTGCCGCGGCCGGCACGGATCGTGCGAGCTCACGCATCGCCCGCTCTCGCGCCTCGACCATACGATCGAGCTGCTCCATCTCGGCCGGGAAGTTGACGACGCCGAACGGCTCGGCGCGGTGTCCCCAGACGTATTCCGTGTTCGTGGGACGGTACGCGAGCTTCGCGTGGTAGTGCTTGTCGGCGGCGAGAAGACGCAGACGCTCGGCACGTGCGTCGAGCGCATCTGTCGGCGAGTCCGTCATCGCGTCGTCCTCGAGCCAACCGAGCCCTCGTCCGATCGCTTCGACGAGCCGCTGCGCGCCGACCTCGGTCGGGTGGATTCCGTTCGCCGTGAGCGGACCCGCCGCCGCGAGCGCTCCGTCGTGCGTAGCATCGAACACGTCGAGAAAGCCGACGCCCGTCGCCACCGCGACGTCGCGCATCACATCGCGGTAAGCGCGGACCTCCGCGTTGCGCCGCAGGATGACGTCGCCGGTCGGCCAGGGATCGCCGAGGTCCTCGTGCGCGATCGGCGATACGAGCACGGCGCGGCGGCGCGACCCGTCGTCCCGCACGGCGAGCGACTCCACGAACGCTTCGAGATCCTGTCGGAACGACGCGAGCCCCTCGGTACCCGCGAACGATTCGCTCATCCCGTAGAACAGCAACAACGCGTCGGGGTCGTGGTCGCGCACGTGGTCCTCGATCGTCGGTACGTTCCTCTCGCGCGGACGCGAACCGACCTCGTCGGCCGACCACGGGAAGCATCGCACGGTCACCGAACGATCCGGATGCGCGGCGTGCGCGAGCGCGTCGAGGTACCCGCTCTCGGCGACCCGATCGGCGAACGTCGCGCCGAGCACGAGCAGCGTATCGCCGTCTTCGAGATCCAGAGTCGGTGCGAGCGCCCGAGTCGGATCGAGATCGGCTGGCCGGCGTCCACGAACGAAGCCGCCGAACCCGTACGCCGTCGGCTCGTACCGACCGACGAGCCCGACGTCGAGCCCCGTGGCCGGGATCGCCTCTTCGAGTCCGAGCGCCCAGAAGATTCCCTGCACGATCATGCGTCGCGTGCCCTTCGCTTCGAGATCGGTCGCCGCTCCCATCGTGGTCGTGAACACGCGACCGCGCGGCCCGCCTTCGATCGCGTACGATGACGTCCATGCGATCGGCATCCGCGGATCGTTCACCTCGCCGTCCACGCGCGCGCTGTCCGGCTCCATTCCCTCCAACACGTCGCCGAGCACGATCGGTTCGCACGGTTCGGGGAGCGGCAGGCGTACGCGGTAAACGTCGGTCGGACCGAAGATCGAGCCCGGTTCGATCCCGCGCACGATCGGATGCGACGCACGCTCGGGCGCGACGACGCCGCGCGTCGCCTGCACGCCGTGTCGACCGTGATGGGCGATCCAAGTCTCGCCGAGGATCCGGCGACCGAAACCTTGCCGGAAGTCGTCGCCTTCGTGATTCCACGAGTACCGCGCGAAGCTCGACGTCGGCGCCAGCGCGAACGCGTGCGTCGCGGTCCGCATCCCGACGACGGGTCGACCCGATCGCAGGTACGCGTCCAAGTGCCGCATCGACGCGTCGGGCAGATCGCGAAAGCGCGTCGCGATCACGAGCAGGTCGGCGTCGGCCAGCACCTCCATCCCCGGAAGGTTCGTACGGACATTGGGATCGACGACTCCCGCCTGCGGATCGATCGCGAACAACACCGTGCACCGGAAGCCGTGCCGCTCGGCGAGGATCGCGGCGAGCTGTGGCAGCGCTTCCTCGGAGCGGTACTCCTCGTCCCCACTCACGAAAACGACGTGGCGTCCGCGCCCCGGCGCATCGGCGGCGGCGATCCCTGTCACGCTTCCCTCGAAAACAAGGCGATCGGCCGGTCCACCCGGCGCAGCGGCCTGCGCCAACTCGCTGCCGATGCCGACATGGACGAGCATCACCCATGGAAACAGGGCCACGATCCCCGACCGCCACGTTCGAGCCGTTCGACGTCGACTCGGCCCCGCGGTTGCGACCCGGATCCGGTTTCGCTCATTTCGTTTCAACGCAAGCGCCCTCGCTCGGCCCCCCGAGACTCTCCGGCGCCCAAGGTAATCGATTCCGCGCCGAGACACCACGCCGACATCGGCAGCGCGAGTGTCCAGGCGAAGTGACACCCATGGCGGAATCGTAACCGTCGCGAAGAGGCCCGCAGCGCTCAGCGCCCGAATTCCAGCGCGTCGACGAGATCCTGACGCTTGGCAAGAGACTTGCGCCGGGGTTCCGTGGCGCCGGCCCGAGATCCGCGTCGGCGCCGCGTTTCGGACATTGGAGACACGACCATCGAACCCCGAGCACCCATCGGCCGAAGTCGGCGGCGTCGAGCGTTGCCTGGCCCGCCTCGACGCGGGCCCGTCGCGGCCTCGCTGACGCTGCACGCGATCGCGTGGCTCGCGATCGCGGGAGTGATCGTCATCCCTTCGCGACGCGAACGCGCGGTTTCGATCGAGGTGGCCTTCACGAGCGATGAGATGCCGATGGAAGTCTTCGAGCCCGTCGAACGCGTGGCGTCGGAGACCCGGCCGGTCGAGTACGAAATCGTACCGCCCGAGCTCTCGCCGCTTTCTGAACCGGATCCGAGGCCGGAACCCGTCGATTCCTCGACCGCCGAGCCCGGCGAGGTCGCGGATCCCGACCTGACGCCTCGGCGCGTTCCGCCCGAGACGTTCCGAAGGCACGCTCGACTCCCGTTCCCGATGCGTGAGCGACTCGATATTGATCCGGCGCCTCCCGAGCCGACGATCCTCGCGCGGACCGTCGCTCCTTCGAGAACGCCGACCGCGGCTCTCGTCCCATGCCACCCGTTCCCTTCGAACGCGCCGCCGACCTATCCGAAGCGCGCACTGCGGCGCGGCATCGAAGGGGTCGTCGAGCTCGACGTCTCGGTCGACGCGGCCGGTTCCGTGGCCGCCGTCCGCATCCGATCGAGCAGTGGATCGGCGCTCCTCGATCGCACCGCGATCGAAACCGTACGCGCTTGGAAGTTCTCCCCCGCAACCCGAAGCGGCGTCGCCGTCCCGGACGTCATCACGATCCCCGTCCGTTTCCGCATCGACTCTCATGGATTCGAAGGGAGCCCGACATGATGCCCCGACGCGCCCCGAACCCACGAACGACCTTCGACCGTATCGTCGTCCCGAGTCTCTGGGTCGCGCTCGCGATCGCGATCGTCGTGGTCGTGCTGCTCATCGCTCAGACCCAGGCGACGCTCGACGATCCGGGCACGCGCGACACCGGGCCCCTCCGTCAACTCGAGTTGACGCCCGCTACCCCTCCATCCCACATCTCGATGGGAACCGAAGACGTAGATCGACTCGAAAGCCCCGAACGGAGCGGTTTCACGACGTTTCCGCGTTCGACGATCGACCGGTCCGCCGTTTGCCAACGCAGCGTCGCATCGCGCCGCGCGGCGTGACGAATTCGACGGCACTCGTTCGGAGCCGTCGCGGAACGACCGATCTCGAAGGACGACGAGAATGACCGACGACTCCCACGTACGAACCTCGCTCGAAGACGCAATGCCACCGGACGCCACGATGCCAACGGCAAGCGCACGCACGATCCGACTCGCCTCGAGGACGCTGCTTCGAGCGATGCTCGTGCTGTTCTTGGCCGGGCCGTCGATCGCATCCGACGAAGACCCACCGCGATCGGAGCCCTCCAGCGACGAAGAATCAAAGACGAAACGCAAGCGAGTCGTTCCC
>JAUIME010000417.1 GCA_030433195.1 bacterium | reverse complement strand
CGCCGACGTCCCGAACTGGGCGAACCAAGTCAGCGCGATCAAGAGGATCGAGATGCTGACCGAAGGCGCCGTCGGCGTGGGAACCCGTTTCAAGGAAACCCGCGTCATCTTCAAGAAGGAAGCGACCGAGACGATGGAGTTCACGTCGTTCGATCGCCCCTCCCAGTTCACGGTCGAAGCCGAGTCGTGCGGCGCCCACCACGTGACCGTCCATCGCTTCACGCCCGACGGCAACGGCACGAAGGTCACCGTCGAGATGAGCTCCACGGCCGTCACCTTCTTCGCGAAACTCATGACGCCGCTCTCCGGACTCCTGCTGAAGTCGTGCGCGAAGCTCTTCATGCGCGACCTCGAAGACGTCCGCGCCATTCTCGAAGGTGGCGGCACGAGCAGCGCGCCCGACGCCGACCCGCAGGTCGCAGGCGGGCCGGCGTAGCGCGCGTTGCCGGCGGGCGAGTCGAGGTGTCAGGGCGTGTCGAGTCGTCGAAGGACTTCGAGGTAGTTTCCGCTCAGGGTGTAGATCCACCAACCGGCACGTTCGCCGTCCAAGGGGAACCACTCGAAGACGATCGGCTTGGCGGGGTCGCGGAAGATCCCGTCGCCGACGTGGACCAAGCGTTCGAGTTCCTTGCCCTCGCGGGTGACGACGAGCTCCTCGGCTTCGAATGTCGCCTCGAACACGTGCTCGCCTTCCGAGTACTTGCCGGCGATTCCACGAGCGAGATCGGAACCGAGAGGCTGGCGTAGCGTCTCGACGTCGGGCATCGTGATGTCGAGCATGAGAGCGGCGATCTGCGTTTCGATCGTATGGGCGTGAGGCGTTCCGCTGCCGTACGTGTTGGAGAGCACGGCGATCTCGAGACCGTCGTCGGGGTAGTAGAAGAGTGCGGCCGAACCTCCGGTGAAGGTTCCGGTGTGGCCGACCTTCGGATGCCCCTCGAGAACCCCTAGGCGCTGCGCCATTCCGTAGGGAACTTCGGCTTCGGCGGAGTCGCCGCGGACGGTCGAGGGCGTTCGGAGGCTGCGCAACGACTCGAGCTCGATGACGCGACCCGCATTGAGGGCTCGCGACCAGCCCAGGAGATCGACGACGCTGCTGCAGATCGACCCCTGTCCGCTGAACGCCGTCATGTCGATGAACGGAACGGGAGCCACGCCGTCGTCGGATCGGTGGATCGATTGCGACATCCGCTCGGGCTCGGCTCGCTCGCACACGAAGACTTCGGAGAGGCCGTTCGGTCGTAGCAGTTCGTCTCGCACGAAATCGTCGTAGCGTCGGCCGGTGACGACCTCGACGACGATACCGAGAATCAGGTATCCCGGGTTGCAGTAGATCCAGGTTTCACCCGGGCGGTACCGCGTTTCGCCTCCCTGGAGCTCCGCGTCGGTCAAGAGCTCGAGGCCGTAGCGCTTCGACCGGTAGTCGGCAGGCGGGTTCGCCTCGTCGAGCTCGCCGGCCACGAAGCCGGACGTGTGCCGCAGGAGCTGATCGAGCGTCGCGTCCGGGAAGGAGTCGGGCAGCTCGGGAACGAGTGACCGTACGCGCTGGTCGAGCGACAGTCGGCCTTCTTCGACGAGTCGCAGGACCGCTGCGGCGGTGAAGTGCTTGCCGATCGATGCGACGTCGTAGACCGTGTCGCGATCCGCGGCGCGGTTTCGTGTTGCGTCGATGTGTCCGAACCCGTCGGCGAACACGAGATGCCCGTTCTTCGCGACACCGATCGAAAGGCCGACGATTCCGTCGTCGTCCACGGCCCGCTCGCCGATCGCACGGATCGCGTCGACGACACGCGGCTCGAGCGTGGCGATATGCCGGTGAGACGGTCCTGCGCATCCGACTACGCTGACGACGAGAAGCAGCGAGACAACGGGGTGCCACGCACCAAGAACGCGGCGCATTCGATTCTGCATGGTCGTCTCCGGCTTGCGGAAGAGAGGGAAGAGGTCGTGCTTCGAAACGGTCGCTTCGCGAATCCCGAATCCTCTACTTCCGGTAGCGGAGGTTCCGGTAGCTGCCGTGCTCGGCGACGAACGATTCGCCTTGGCCGTTCGTCACGATGATGAAGTTCGGGTAGACCTCGACCTTGCCGCTCGAGAACTTCGTGATCCCGTAGGAAGTGGAGGAGGGACTCTCGGGTTCGAAGATCTCGGCGTGGATCAGGGTACCGCTCGAGATGAGTGGGCTCGGCTTCCCGCACGCTTGAAGACATGCGAGCACCGCGATGAGGGCGATGCACGCTCCGGTTTTCTTCACGATGCTCATGGTTGTCCGCCTCGCAGAACGCTCCGCTACCGTCGTGGTCTTTCGATAGGACCTCCGGGCATCTTCCACGATCAGGTGCGTCAGATCAATCGTCCACGTACTTCATCGCGCGTTCGATCAACGCGAGGTGCTTTGGAATCCAATCGGCCCAAAGCGGGGAGATACCGCCGCCGTCGATGACGTTCATGATGCTGCGTGGGGATTCGCGATCGTGACCACAGCCGCAGAGGTGGCCGACTTCGTGGGCCGTGGTCATCGCGACGGCGCTCGCGTAACCGTCGACGAGAGCGCGGATCGAATCGTGGCGCAGGTTCTCGTTCAGTCCCGTGTTCCAGTCGTACTTGTAGACGAAGTAGTCGCGGTCGGAGTGCTGCAGGGGCGGCTTCAGCTCGTACTTCTTGTAGATCTCGTTGGCGAGCTTCGAGGCGTAGGCGAACGCGCGGTTGGGCGGATAGGCACGGCCCCAGGCGCTCGGATCGTCTCCGGCGATGGTAACGGTCCAGACCTCGTGAGGCTTCACACCCGGCGGCATCGTCGTGCCGAACGTGACGTCGAAGCTGACGCCCGGGATCGCGGTTCCATCGGCGTTGCGTTGGAAGACCTTGTGCAGATATGCGATCGCGCGGGCCATGATCTCATCGCGTACCCAGTTGTCCATGTCGGCTTCGTAGCCGCGGGAGCTCAGACCGAGGTTCTTCAGGTCGTCGTCGATCGTGCGATCGTCACCTTCGCCCCACGTGAGATAGACCATGTGGGTGTCGGGATCGAGCGTGTAGTGCTTCGATTCGCGATAGCGCAGCATCGTGCCGCCGCCGACGTGGGGCAGTGTAAGCGGGTTGATGCGTTCGGCCGTCGTTTCGGTGCGTTGGCACAAGAAGAACTCGACTTCGCGTAGCTGACCCCACGACCAGAAGATCGTCGAGTCAGCCGCGAACGAACTCGTGAGGGCGCGCAGCGTCATCGCGAGCTTCTTGGGGTGCGTCGACTCCGCCTCGTCGATCGCGCGTGCGAGGAGTGCTGCAGCCGAGAAGCCGCGCTCGACGAGCGGGTCGAGCGGGATCTCGGTTTTGCTGTCGCCGTCGCCTCCGTTGCGCAGCGCGTCGAGCGGGCCTTGTTCGAACCAGGGCGGGGCACCTTCGAGGAAACGCGACGTGCTCGAAGTGGCCGTCGCGACCATCGAGCCCGCGAGTCCGTCGGCGAACAGGAGCGGCGGACCATCGGCGCGCATTCCCGTCGCGATGGTGTGCGCCGCGGCGGGGCCCGTGGCTACGAACACGAGGTCGACGCCTTCGGACTTCAACTTCTTGCCGAGAGCCGCCGCTTCCTGTGGCGTCGCGGGCGCCTCGTGCGTGCCGCCGTCGTCGATCGGGACGGGACGGTTGCGATCGAACGCGGCGGCGAGCGCCTGCGACTTCTCACTGCCATCATGCAAGACGGCGACGCGCTTGGCCGCGAACGGCTGCAGCGCGTAGTTCCCCGCGGCGATCGCGTGGTCGACGTGTCCGGCGCACAGATGCACGATCGGATCGTCGTCGTCGAGTCGAAACTCCGGCTCCCATGGCGTCACGAACAGAGTCGGCATGCGTGTCGTTCGACCGAGCGCGACGAACTCGTCGGTTCGCTCTCCCGACGGCGCGGCGATCAACGCCCCGACCTTGGCCTTCTTGAGAAGTCCCTTGAGCTTCTTGCGGTCCTGGTCGTGCGTGTCGATCGGCACGATCTCGATCGTGTCGCGGCTCGCGGCGGCGAGTCGGGCGCCTTCGAGCAGCGATGTCGTCGCGTCGGCGTCCGGGCCGCTCAAGTCACCGATGAGGCCCACGCGTAGCTCGCCGCGCGGCGCTGCGTCGACAGGGGCGTGGAGAGCGTTCGTCACCAGACCGCAGATGGCGAACAACACGAGAGCGACGCCCACGATCCGTAGGATCGGGCGGCCGGTGTGCGATGCGGGATGCGACGTGCGATGGGATCGAAGCATCGGTTCTCCTTCGGCGATGGGTCTTTGCTTCGGCGGGCCTCTCGAACGGTCGGACCGGCGGCCAGTGTACCGCGATGCGGGCCGGATGTTCCAGGACGGAGGCATCGACGTTGCTACGCGAGCCTCGAAGTCTCCACGAGACGTGGGCTTGGCGCGGAATCGGGCGGGGTGGCGTGGTGGTGCGTGGACAGGCCATCCGGCTGGCGCGTTCGAATCGAGCCGGGTGCGGAGCGAGGGGCGATCGCGCGAAGATCGCCGTCAGGCGACGTGCTCGGGGGCGGGCTTCGGTCGGGCTTTCGCTTTGGTTGCCGGGGCCGACGATGCAGCGCGCGCGATGCGCCGCAGCATGCCGGCGAACACGAGCTCGTGGAGCGGGTAGATCGCGTACCAGTAGCACAGTCCGAAGAGGCCGACGGGATCGAAGATCGCGGTCTGGCGGATGCGCGAACCCCCGTCGTCGCACGGCGTGACCTCGAACTCGAGCCACGCGCGACCCGGGAGTCGCATCTCGGCCGAGAGCCGGAGCGATCGGTCGGGTTCGAACGACTCGACGCGCCAGCAGTCGATCGTGTCGCCGACTCGAAGGCGCTGCGGATCGCGGCGGCCGCGACGCATGCCGACGCCGCCGACGAGGAGATCCATCCACCCACGAACACGCCACAAGATGTTGCCGAAGTACCAACCGCGCTTGCCGCCGATCTCGACGATCGGCCGGAATGCGTCGGCCGGTGCGGCATCGACGTCGCGCGTGCGCGAATCGACGAGGCGGCTGCCGAAGCGGACGCCACCGTACTGCTTGGGCTTGCCCGTCGACGAGACCGCGTCGTTCCAACGCGCGAGGGCGAAGCGTCGGTCTTCGTTGCGCAGCGCGGCTCGGATCGCTTCGCGGACGCCGAGCGGTTGCACGCGAAACGCATCGCGCGCGGCGGCATCGCGCACGACGGTCGGGTGCCGGATGCTCGAGATCAGCTTCGCGCCGACGCGGTAGTACACGGGCGTCACGAGCGCGAGCCAGACACTCGACAGC
>JAUIME010000416.1 GCA_030433195.1 bacterium | reverse complement strand
CACCACACCACGAACGACGCGCGTTTGCGCCCGTAGAGCTCGCCGATGAGATCCGTACACAGGAACGTGAGCGGGTAGGGCAGAACACCGACCGCGATCGTGAGCGGTCCGAGCTGCACGAAGCGCGTGATGCCGAGGATGTTCAACATCGTCATCGCGGCGATGAAGAACCCTGCGAGCAGCAAGAAGACGCGCTCTCGGCGGATGTCGTAGAGGTCGGCGGCTGGCGTCATCGCGGCGCAGTGTAGGCGCGTCCGCGGCCGGAGTCAATGCAGCGTGAAAGTCACGCCGCCGACCCCGGCCAGTGGCGAATCACGAGCGTCGCCGAGACACCGTGATCGCGCCGCCTCGTCCGTGTACGTAGGAAGCGAACCGCAGACCGGGCCGATACGAAGAACGCTTCTAGAAGAACGCCTCCGCGGCCGCGGTCGCAGCCGAGTCCGTGTCGTTTCGGGCCGTCGCTTCGTACGCTTCCTTGGCTCGGTCGAGACTCTGCTGCTTGCCGTCGGAGTCGTCCTGCTTGGAGTCCTGCGACTCGGCTTCTCGCTTCGCCTTCTGCGCGTCGGTTTCTTCGGCCTTCGCTTCAGCTCGTGCCTCGGCGCGTTCGGCCGCCGTCGCGTTCGGATCCTCGGCTTCGGACTCTTCGGTCTTCGCCGGCTCCGCGTTGCGGCTCTCGGCCTGCGAGATCACGCGGCGTGCTTCCGAGGCGATCGAGAGATCGCGAGTCGAAGGCGGTCGCGCCGCGGTCGCGGCCTTGAAGACGCGCTCCGCGTTCTCGAGAATCTGCTCGGGCGTGGTGCCCGTCGCCAGTCGGACGCGATTGGCGTCGCCATCGAGTTTCGGCGCTTCTTTGGAAGCCTCGACGAGCGAGGGTCGGTCCGTCGCGGGCTCGGCCTTGGCGCTCTCGTCGCGAGCAGCGCCCTCTTGCGCACGTTGCTGCGCGATGGCTTGTTCGCGATCGTTCTCTTCGACGGCGCGCTCGGTCGCCTCGGGCGATGCCGCATCTTGCGATCGTTTCGCCTCGTCGTCGGCAGAGGTGCGAGACGCGGCGCGCTCGCTGTCGTCGTTTGCCGGCGGACGGGCCTCGCGCTCACGCGCGGCCGGAGCCTCGGCTTCTCGGCGCGAGGGCGCTTCGGTCTTCCCCTGCGCGAGAGGACCTTCGTCCTTCTGCGCGAGTGGACCGGTGTCGCTGTCCTTCGCGGATCCCGAGCCGGGAGCCTCTTCCTGCTGGCTCATGGCCTTGTCCACGGAAGTCCGTGAAATGTGGATCTGGTCCGTGGGGAGCTCTTTGGGCTGAGCGAGCTCCTTCGAGTTGACGGCGGGCGGTTCGAAATCGGCGGATTTCTCACCACCGCGGACTTGGCTCGAGCTTCGGGCGGGGTCGACAGCCGAAGCAGCGACGGACGATTCGTGCCCCGAAATCTTCTCGATCATGACTCCACTTCTTTCTGCGATCTCTCCGGCGGAAGTATATCCCGAGAGTTGACGACGTGTCGGGTGATTTTTGGAAGAATGCGCCGGTGCCCGATGTCGCCGTTTTCGGGGTTCTCGCAGCTTCTCGTGGGGTCTCGCTCGTGATTCGCATGCCGTTCGTTCTTCGTCGCCCGTGGCTGCTCGTGCGGGATCTCTTCGTGAATCGCGACGATCCCGATCTCGAGGCACTGCGACAGACCGAAGATCCCGAGACGTTCGTGTGGCGAATTCTGCCTCACGCGGCGCGCACGTTTTCGGCGAGCATCGCGCTGTTGCCGGGGCCGATCGCGCGCGCGACCGCGGTCGCGTATCTCTACTGCCGCACGATCGACACCTACGAGGACATGATCCCCGACCGAGCGGAGCGTGAGCGCGCATTGCACGATTTCGCGAATCGCTTCGGCGGGACCGACGGCGATCGGCTCGCGCCCGCTGCGTCCGTCGACGCGAGCCTCGCGAACGATGCCCGCGATCGCACGCACGTGATCCTCGTCGAACGTTGTGCGCTCGTGGACGAAGTGTTCGTCGGGCTCGATCCGGCCGCTCGGCGGATCATCATCGACCTCGTGCGCGGGATGGCGCACGGGATGATCCGCTCGTCGACGATTTTCGCCGAACAAGGCGGAGTCCTGCGGAACGGCGACCAGCTGCGTACGTATTGCCGAGATGTGCTCGGGCTACCGATTCTGTACGCGGTCCGCATGCTGCATTGGCATCACACCGGCCAGTCGGACGTGAAGGGCGACGAACGGGAGGACGCGATGCTCGCGGGCGAGTTCATTCAACTCGCGAACGTGACGCGTGACATCGAGAAGGATCTGCGGCGCGGGATCGCGTACGATCCGCGGCTGGCCGTCGACGTCGAAGCCGGGGAACACGGCGAGTCGAGTCCGGAACGCGCCGAGCGCGTGCGCGAAGTCCGAGCCGACTTGTTGGTGCGTGCGCTCGAACTCGGTCCTGCGTACGGGCGCATGCTGGATGCGCTGCCGTTGCCGCGATTCAGCCTCGGGCGCGCGTCGGGAGTCTTGATGCTGTTGTTCACGGATCGGTACTATCGGGGCTGTGCGCGGCGCGTCGGTGGCGTGCCGTGGGCGGGCCCGAAGAGCGGGATCGGAACCGTCGCCGCGAGCTTGCCGACGATCGTCTCGCGTCGTGCGTCGCGCCGCGTCGTCGAGCGCGTACTCGCCGGATTCGCCTCGTATCTCGGAACCGCGCCTCCCCAAGGAGATGGATCGCCATGACTCGAATCGCCGCTACCGTGGCCGCTGCTGCCGTCTTGCTCGTGGTCGTTCCGTGCGCGTTCTTGGCCGCGAGCGACGGGAACGAAGAGGAGGGCGCGCCCGAAGCGTTGCCGTCGATCTCCGACAAGGTGCAGGGCATGACGAAGCGCGACGGGTTCTTCCCGTTTTGGGTCGACGCGCGACGCGGCACCGTGTGGGTGGAGGTCGTGCCCGACGGCAGCGAGTTCCTCTATCAGGCGTCGCTCACGGCCGGCGTCGGATCGAACGACATCGGGCTCGATCGCGGCAAGCTCGGACCGGGGCGCGTCGTCCGCTTCGAGCGCAGCGGGCCGCGTGTGTTGCTCGTCGCTTCCAACCTCGATTTCCGCGCGACGGGCGCCGAAGATGCCGAACGCCGCGCGGTGCGTGAGTCGTTCGCCGAGTCGGTCGTCGCGGGCTTCGAGATCGCGGCCGAAAGCGGCGATCGCGTGTTGATCGACGTCGGATCGTTCTTGCTGCGCGATGCGTTCGGTGTGGTCGAAACGCTCGAGAACACGGGGCAGGGCGACTTCTCGGTCGATGCCGATCGTTCGGCGCTCTATCTCGACGGGACGAAGAACTTCCCGAGCAATAGCGAGTTCGAGGTGACGTTGACGTTCGGCGGCAAGACGCCCGGGCGCTACGTGCGCGACGTGACACCGGATCCTCGTTCGATCAGCGTTCGACAGCGCCACTCGTGGATCGCGCTGCCGGACGACGGCTACGAGCCGCTTCCGTTCGATCCGGGGTCGGGTTTCTACTCGATCCGCTTCCAGGACTACGCGACTCCGATCGACGCGCCGCTCGTGCGTCGCTTCGCGTGTCGCCACCGACTCGAGCGCAACGCGGACGGCACCGCCGTCGAGCCTGTCGTGTACTACGTCGACTCGGGAGCGCCCGAACCCGTGCGCAGCGCGCTCCTCGAAGGCGCCCGTTGGTGGAACCAAGCGTTCGAAGCGGCTGGCTTCCGCGACGCGTTCCGTGTCGAACTCCTGCCCGCGGACGCCGATCCACTCGACGTGCGGCTCAACGTGATCCAGTGGGTGCACCGGGCCACGCGGGGTTGGTCGTACGGATCGTCGGTGCTCGATCCGAGGACCGGTGAGATCCTCAAGGGGCATGTGTCGCTCGGATCCCTGCGCGTGCGCCAGGACTTCTTGATCGCCGAGGCGTTGCTTCGTCCCTACGCCGCCGAAGGCGACGACGGGCGGGGAGCCCGAGAGCTCGCGCTCGCGCGGATCCGGCAACTCGCGGCGCACGAGGTGGGGCACACGCTCGGGCTCGTGCACAACTTCGCGGCGAGTGTCGCGGATCGCGCGTCGGTCATGGACTATCCGCATCCGCTCGCCGTTCTCGCAGGCGACGGGACGGTCGATGTGCTGAGTGCCTACGACACGGGCATCGGCGAATGGGACAAGGTCGCGATCCGCTTCGGCTACGACACGGAGCTCGATGCGACGGGTCGCGAGGCGGTGCTGCGCGATGCAAAGCGGCGCGGGATCCCGTTCGTGACGGACGCCGATGCGCGTCCTCTCGGCGGTGCGCACCCCGAGGCGCATCTTTGGGACAACGGCCGGGACGCCGTCGACGAACTCAAGCGCATCGTGCGCCTGCGCGGTTCGGTGCTCGACGGAATCGCCGACGGCGGAGTGCTGCGAGCGAACGCGCCGCTCGCGACGCTCGAAGAGACGCTCGTCCCGGCGTACCTCATGCACCGCTATCAGGTCGAAGCCGCCGCGAAGGTACTCGGCGGAGTCCGGTACGGGTACGGAAGCGATGCGGACGATCGCCCGCGGATCATCGACGCAGGGCGGCAGCGCGACGCGCTCGCGGCGTTGATCGCGACGTTGAGCGCCGAGGTTCTCGCGCTTCCTGAGACGATCTTGCGCATGCTGCCGCCGCGGCCTCCCGGCTATCCCGCGCACCGTGAGCTGTTCCCGCGACGTACGGGGGTCACGTTCGATCCGTTGGCGACGGCCGAGACCGCGGCGTCGATGACGATACGAGCGCTGATGCATCCGCAGCGTGCCGCGCGGCTCGTCGAACATCACGCGCGTGACGTGAATCAGCCCTCGCTCGAAGAAGTGCTCGACGAGATCGTGCGACGCACGTGGCTGCGCGGCGAGCGCTCGCAAGGCTTGCACGACGAAGTCGAACGAGTCGTCGACACGATGGTGTTGGGGGCGCTGATCGATCTCGCCGAGTCGTCGCGGGCGTCGGCGCGGGTCCGAGCCGTAGCGCGCTACCAGGTGTCGAAGCTCGACGACGCGCTGTCGCTCCTCGTGTCGGGATCGTCGAGGCATCGCTCGCACTTTGCGTACGCCCGCGAAGTGATCCGGCGCTACGCCGAGGACCCGACCGATCGACCGCAGGTCGCGGAGCTCGACGAGCCGCCCGGGTCGCCGATCGGCGGCGGTTTCGGCGACTTCGGTACGAACGGCTGCGGATGCGTTCCGAGCGTGCCGGCAGCCGGTTCGCGCGCGAGCCGATGAACGACGCGGTGGACGGTACGCTCGAGCCTGGCGGCGACCAAGCGCAGGGGCAGGGGGG
>JAUIME010000415.1 GCA_030433195.1 bacterium | reverse complement strand
CAAGCGACTCGCGAAGATCCCTGCACACCCTCGCATCGGCACGCTGCTGCTGTCCGGGATCCGCGCGGGGCATGGCGAGCGCGCCGCGCTCGCGGCCGCGCTCCTCTCCGAGCGCACGCCGCTCACCGACACCGTGCCGCGCCGAGGTGAACGAGCGCCGGTCGCGTGCGACCTCGCCGAACGACTCGACGCGGTCGACGCGAACGAAGGCGACCGCGACGCGCTGCGGCGCATCCGGCGCGTGCGCGATCAACTCCTGCGAGCGGGACGCGACGCGCTGCCGCGAACCGCCGGCTCCTCTCGCGAGGCGACCGACGTCGACGCCGACGTCGCGATCCGATCGCGTCGCACGACGTCGCGACGGCGATGCGCGCCGCGCACGACTCGTCGGTGGACGCGGCGTGCGGCTCGCGCCATCGAGCGCGGTGCTCGAAGGACCGCTCTTCGTCTGTGTCGACGTCGATGCGGGCGGACTTGCCGGCAACACCGAAGCACGCGTGCGACTCGCCTCGTCCGTCGAGCGCGAGTGGCTCCCGCCGGCCGCGATCTCGACCGCGGTCGAAGTCGCGTTCGACGAAGAGCGCCGGCGCGTCGAAGCCCGCCGACGCACGCGATACGAAGACCTCGTTCTCGAAGAGTCGCCCGCGCCGCTCCCCGACGACGGCAGCGTCGAGCGTCTCCTCGTCGAGGCTCTGCTGCGCGAACCCGATCCGCTCGCGTGGTTCGCGAACCGCGACCTCGACGCCTTCGTCGCCCGCGTCTGGTGCCTTCGCGATTGGATGCCCGAGCTCGATCTACCGGCGGTCGACGACGAAGCGCTCGCCGACATGCTCCCCGAGCTCGTGCGCGGTCGCCGGTCGTTCGACGAGCTCACGAAGGTCGACGCGCTCTCGCTCTTGCGCGGGCAATGGCCCTACGATGCCGTCCGCACCGTCGACCGACTCGCGCCCGAACGTCTCGAGGTTCCGAGCGGCAGCCGTATCCGGCTCGCGTACGAAGTCGGCAAGCCGCCCGTGCTCGCGGCGCGCATCCAAGAGCTGTTCGGGCTCGCCGACACGCCACGCGTCGCCGACGGGCGCGTGCCCGTCCTGCTCCACTTGCTCGCCCCGAACCACCGTCCACAGCAGATCACCGACGACCTGCGCAGCTTCTGGGACGGCGCATACCAAGACGTGCGCAAGGAGCTCCGTCGCCGCTATCCCAAACACGCCTGGCCGGAAGACCCGTGGACCGCACGCGCCGAACGCAAGCCGCGCCGCAAGGGACCGCGCGGCTAGCCGCAGCAGCAGTACGAAACCGCAACACAGCGCCACGCCGAATCGTCACGCCGCAACGCGACACCCTGCCAAGGCAACGCCACGGCATGTCGTCACACGAGCGGCTCGAATCTCCCGAGCTTGCGGTTCTTGCGGACCTTGTCCCACTCGTAGATGTTGCCGTTCATCGCGATGTAGATGCCGGGCGGCACGACCTGCACGAACGACAACGCGCTGCCCAGATTGAAGAGGCCGTCGGAACTTCCGAATGCGTAGGGAATCATCGCGCCCGTCAGCACGATCGACTTGTTCGTCGCGCGGTCGGCGAGAACGCGGGCCGTGTCGACCATCGTGTCGGTGCCGTGCGTGATCACGATCCGTGACTCGCTGGCCTTCGAACAGTTCTCGGCAATGAGGTCACGATCCGATTCGGTCAGGTCGAGGCTGTCGACCATCATGATCGTGCGGATCCGCACATCGAGGCGGCAACGTCCGAGGTCGAGGACCTCGCGGATATGCGTGTCCTTGAAGTACAGCGAGCCCTCGATCTCGTTGTACTCCTTGTCGAACGTCCCGCCCGTGACGAAGAGCTTGATGGGATCGTCGGTCGCGTACGACATCTCGGTCATGGATTCCTCGCGTTGTCTGCCGTTTCGAGCCGCACGACGCGGTCGTTCTCCCGTTCGAGAGTCTACTTCGAGGCGCTCCGAGCACAAAAATGTCCGAAGAAAGCGGTAACTTCCGGGCGCCGGAACCGACCGAATAGTGCCCCCCCGATGAGTACAGCCCGAAGAGATCGGGCCGACGCCCGCGCGTCGTCCGAACGCATCGCGAAGGACATCATGAATCACGAGTACATGGAGGCGTACCGTCGCGCGATCTCCTTTTTCGCCCAGACGCAACGACTGGCATCCCGTCAAGATGCGCCGGCGTCGTTCACGGAGCTGCGCCGCGCCGCCGTGTCCATGGTCGTGCACATCGCCCAGGGCGCGAACCGAGCCACCGTCGCCGAACAACGCCCGTGGGTCGCCGCCGCACGGCGACGGGCACGCGAGTGCGCCGCGCTCCTCGCCGGCGACGCCGCGGATCCCGACGAGTCCTCCCCCACGTCCCTGACGCGGCCGTCCTCCCCGCACGACGTGCCCGCCGGTACCCCGCCGACCGTGATCGGAAGCGCGGACGAACCACTCCACAGGCCGCCCGAGCGAGCAAGCCCGTGTTCGGACGATCCTGTCGATCATGACGAACCGCCTCGTCTCGACGAGCGCGCCGAGGGCTCGGGCTCCGACACCCGCAACACCGATGGCGCGCGAACGTCCGACCGATCCGACGTCGGACTCGAGTCCGTCCGGGTTCGGCTGGCACGCGTACTCGTTCTCCTCATCTGGCTCGAAGCTCGGTGAAGGGGCATTTGCTACAAAGGTCGCCGCGAGCGGTTCGCGGTGCGCGAGCCGCGCCAACGGACCGGTTTCGAGGACGGGCGATCGATGACACACACCTCGCCGCGCGATTCGGGTAGGTACGAAACGCCTCGAGACACGAGTCTACGGGACGTCTCCCCTTCGACGTCTCCCGACGTGCATCCCGTCGACGCGTTCGCATCCGCCGTGGATTCGTCGGATGCCGCGGGCTCTGGATCCATTGGCTCTGGATCGGGACCCTCCGGAGCGAGCTCGAACGCTCGGCTCGCGACGAAGGTCGGGCGTCACTTCGAGGCGATCCTGCGCTGCTCCGGCGCGTCGCGCAAGTACGCCCGCGTGTTGCTCGCGACTCCGATCGAGGGCCGATACCCCTTCGTCTACCCGCGCGATGCCCACGCGGCCGTCGAGGTCCTCTCGCGCTCGGCCGTGTCGCCGGCCGGCTACACGTGCGCCAACGCGGCCTTCGACATCGTCCGATCTGCCGCGCACTTCATGAAGGACGTGCAAGGCGAAGACGGATCGTTCCGGCATCGATACACGCTCGAGGGAGACGACGCCTCGATCTACCGGCACGAAGTCGCGACGGCGCACGGCCTGGCGGTACTTTGCCGGTATCTGCGCACCGCGCGTGCCCTCGACAAGAACGTCGCGCAGCTCAGCGAGTTCCTCGACGCGATTCGGCGCGCGATCCGCTACGCCTACGAACACGTCTTCGACCGAGAGGCCGGGCTCTTCGCGACGACCACCTCCGAACACGAGTGCGCTGCCGAGAGCGGATTCGACCTCGCGGCGAACTGTGCCTTCGAGGCGGCGATGCGATCCGCGTCGATCGTCGCAGCCGACATCGACACGACCCACGCGATCTCGCGCCAGCAGGTCTCGCACGGCACCGGAATGACGCGAACGGCGCCGGGAGCCTCGCACGCAAATCTCGCGTCGCGGTTCCGCGAGGGAGACGGCTACGTCGCTCGCATCGACTCGACGGGTCGCCCCGACCCACGCCTCGACGTTCGAGCGCTGGCCCCCGCGTACTACGACGTACCGTGCGAACGAGCCGCGGTCGCGTGGACCGCACGACGAATCGACGAGCAGCTGGCCGACGCGCAGCTCGGCGGGCTGACGCGGCGTCACCGAATCTACGGCGGCACCGACGAGTACCACGCCCATGCGGGCAACGGCCCCTCGCCCGCGTGGTCGGCGATCCTCGCGCAGGTACTCGCGACGACCGGATCCCCCGAGCGCGCACACGAGCTCCTCGAGAGCATCGAGGAGACCGAAGACTCCGAGGGGAACCTGTCCGAGCACCTGACCACGGCCGACCGCTTCGAGACGTTCCTGGCTTCCGAGTGGCTCACCGGCACTGACGCCGAGAAGGAGTTCGCGCGCGAACTGGTCGTGCCCGGGCTTCCGTTCGATCGCATGCTGGCCGAAGTCAACCGCATGGCCGCGAGCTACGACGTCGTGCGCCAATCGATCGGCGCCGACCCGTCTCGACGAGAACCCGAAGGCGGTCGCGTCGAACATGCCGCACCGTACTTGCGCGCTCACGTGGAGACGCTGAGAGCGTGGCTCGTCCTCGGGGGCGATTGGCACCGATTGGAAGCAAACCCCGACGACCGAAGCCCCTCTTCGGGAGGCCGATCGTGAGCCTGGTGCTCGCCCTGTCCGCCCTCGTCGCCGCCGAGCCGATGCTCGTTTGGAACGCGGATCCCGTCCTGCTGTCACTCGGCCCCGTGATGATTCGGTGGTACGGATTGCTCTTCGCGTCGGGCTTCCTGATCGGCTTCTTCATCTGCAAGTCGATCTTCGTACGCGAAGGCAAAGACCTCGCCGACCTCGATCGGCTGTTGATCACGATGATCGTCTCGACGCTCGTGGGCGCGAGACTGGGTCACTGTTTCTTCTACCACCCCGACTACTATCTGAGCGCGCCCTGGAAGCTGCTCGAGATTTGGAAAGGCGGCCTCGCGAGCCACGGTGCGGCGATCGGCATCGCGATCGGGCTGTGGCTGTACAAGCGCAAGACACCGGGCCAGAGCTATCTTTGGATCCTCGATCGCATGGTAATCTGCGTCGCGCTCGGCGGCAGCTTCATCCGCATCGGCAACTTCTTCAACTCGGAGATCATCGGCACGCCCGCCAACGTGCCGTGGGCGGTCGTGTTCGCGCGTTTCGACGACGTGCCTCGCCATCCCGCGCAGCTCTACGAATCGGCGTCGTACTTCACGATCTTCATCCTGCTGGCCACGCTCTACCGACGCCGCGGACCGGCGATCGCACCGGGCCTGCTTTCGGGACTCTTCCTCACGCTCGTCTTCACGGCGCGCTTCCTCATCGAGTTCGTCAAGCGCCGGCAGGCCGACTACGCGATGGACTTCCCGCTGCGCGTGGGACAGATGCTCAGCATCATTCCCGTGCTCATCGGCATCGCGCTGATCGCGCACGCGCTGCGGTCGCGCGGCCGCGGAGCCGCCGATGGCCGCGGAGCCGCCGATGGCACGGCGCCCCGAGGCGGCGCCTCGTCATGACCGAGGAGCCCGCCACGACGGAGGAGCGCATCGAGCGATCCCCCGTCGAGGCCCTCGCGCGGCTGTGGTGGATCTGGTTCGTGGCCTACTTCGCGCT
>JAUIME010000414.1 GCA_030433195.1 bacterium | reverse complement strand
CCCTACGACGACTACCTCGTCCGCAACGCGGAGCGCTTGGACTCGATCCCGATGCATATCGTCCAGGGGCGGTACGACACGATTTGCCCGCCACGATCCGCCTTCGATCTGCACCGTGCGGCGCCGGGCTCGACCTTGGAGTTCGTCGAAGTCGCATCGCACGACGGATCAGACCCGCGAATTCGCAAGGCGCTGCGAACGGCGATCAGCAAACAGTGCGAGCCCGGGCTCGTCTGACGGCTTCGTAGGCGTTCAAAGCGAGCGGCTGAAGCGCAGTGCCCACAGTTTGTCGAGCGCGCGAACGTAGACGTCCGATCCGTCGACGGCGAGATGGGCCCACGTCGACGCGTCGCTGACGTGTCGGGAGTCGAGGAGTCGGAACTCGTTCGGATCGGCCGCGATCAACAACAAGTCACCGCCTTCGTCGAGTGCGAGGATGCGGTTCTCGCGTCCGATCATGCTCTGGTACTTGCCGAAGGGCTTCGAGCGCCAGGCCTCTTCGCCGGTCGCGAGGTCGATGCAGCTGATTCGCTTGTTGCGAAGGTGCATGTAGGCGTGCCCTTCGTGGAAAACCGGCGACGACATGTACGCCTCGAGCTTGTTCGTCCAGCGGGGTTTCGCTTCGAATCCGTTCTCACCCTTCGTGACGTCGATCAGCTGCGTGATGCCGCTGTGGGCGCTCATGAAGATCGCTCCGTCGTGGACCATCGGAGTGAGGATGGCCATGCCTCGGAACGATTGGATCGGCAGGGACCAGAGCTCGGCTCCCGTCGCTTCGTCGATTCCCATGAGCTGGGATCGCGTTTGGATCACGAGCTGCCGAACGCCCGCGAGGGTTGCCACGGTCGGGGACGAGAAGACGCTTCCGTTCATCCCGCCCGCATCGACGGCCGTACGCCAAACGACGTCTCCGGACTGCTTGTCGATCTTCACGAACGAGGCGCCGGCCTGGACGTAAAGATGATCGCCGTCGATCATCGGTGACGACACGAACCCGAACGTGGGCAGCGGCGTCTCGAAGCGATCGACGAAGTCGATGCGCCACGCGATGTCTCCCGACGCCGCATCGAGGGCGACGAGCACGTCACGCATTCCGGCCACGTAGAGTCGCTCGCCGTCGAACGCCGGTGTCGCGCGGATCCAGTTGCCGTTTGCTGCCGCGAAGAAGGGGACCATCATCGACCCTTCCCAGCGCTGCTGCCAGCGGACTTCGCCGGTTTGGCGGTCGACGGCCGTGACGACCTCGTGGGTTCCGTCTTCGCTCGACGTCGTGAACACGGTCGAAGGACTCACGACCGGACCCGAGTAGCTCGGTCCGAGCGGGACGCTCCACCGGACCGTCAGGTGCTTCTCGTCGAGCGACTCGGGCCACGCGGGCCCGGCGAAGCTCCCGTCGCGTTCGGGTCCACGCCACTGCGACCACCCCGAGGACGATTCGTTCGTGCTTCGATCCCGTTCGGATGCCGAGGCGGAGGGGGACAGCCCAAGGGCGGCGCAGGCCGCGACGAGGCAGCTGGAAAACGTGAGCGACGTTACGAATCTCGGGATGATGCGTGGCATGGGGATTCCTCGGTTCGATGGTCTCCGGGTCGGCGCGGCGTAAGTCGCTCGCGACGCGTGCGGATTCGCTGGCCTGGTCGAGGCGGATTCAGCCGTCTCGGACGCGACGACGATCGGGCCGTGGCGGGGGGCGGATCCGAGTCTGGCGGGTCAGTGGGGGTGAATCTCGGGATTGCCGGCGATCCACGGCTCGAGGCTCGCGACCGCCTCGTCGTTGGCGGGGTCGTCGGCATCGTGGGTCGGGTCGAAGCGGACGGGCGGATGCGTGTGCACGCGCAGCGTCTCCCAGGCCTCCTTGCGGACCTGGGGAATCTCGCACGTGTCCATCAGCGCGAGCAGTGGTGCGAGACCGCGCGAGTCGCCCGTCTCGATGAGCGCGTGCGCGATGTCGACGAGCAGATACTCGTCCGTCTCGGAATCGAGCGCCTCGAGCAGGGCGTCTCTCGAGGTGTCGCTTCGGAAGTGCCGAACGGCGCGCAGGGCCGATTCACGGACGTGGTCGTCTTCGTCGTCGAGCCGCTCGTGAATCGTGGGGAGCCAATCGAGCGCCTCGCGAGCGACCGCGAGCTCGATCGCTGTCGCGCGGATGTCGGCGTCTTCGTCCTCGAGCCGGGACCGCAGCGGTTCGCGAAGCTCGTTCCACAAGGCGTCGTCGCTCGTCGCGGCGTCGACGACGAGATACCGCTCGGCGGCCTGTGGGGACTCGAGTCGCGTGCGGGGAGACTCGTGCACCTCGGGCTTGCGGAATGACCACGCACCGATCGCGAACACGAGCAGCAGCGCGACACCGGCGACCGTCCGCAGCATCGCGTGGCCGCGACGGGGACTGCGGACGACCTCACGGGCGACCGCAGCGATCGCGAGCACGGCACCGAACGCGACGACGATGGTCGGCCCCGAGGGCAGGTCGGTGCCGTACGAGATCGCGACTCCCGCAAAGCTCACGAGCGTCCCGCAAGCCCAACCGATCGCGAGTCGAGCACCGACGCGTTCCGCAAACAGCATCGCGAGCACGGCCGGAATGACCAAGTACGAGAACACGAGCAGCACGCCGGCGATCGCGACCGAACTCGTCACGACGAACCCGAACAGAGCGTAGAAGACGAAATCCCAGACGCGCACGCGGATGCCGTCGTCGTGCGCGCGCTCCGGGTCGGTCGAGATCGCGAGGAGCCGGCGATGCGTGACGGCGAGCACGATCGCGATCGCGCCGTAGAGTGCGCCCGTGGCGAGAAGCGTCTCGCCACGGACCCACAGAATGTTGCCGGCGAGCAGCTGTCGGACGTCCTCGCCCCCGTGCGGAAGGTGCGCGGTGGCGAGGATCGTCGCGGCGAGCGCCACGGCGTACGTGATCCCGATGATCGCCTCGTGCGGCGCGCGCTCGAGGCGATCATCGGGATCACGTACGCGCGTCCACGAGAAGATCGTCGCGCCGACGAGCGCGAACGCGAGCGAGTACGCCTTCACGGCCCACGGATCGTCGTGAAAGTCGTAGCCGAGCAGCACCCCGAACACCCCGCCGAGCGCCGCGATCTGCGCCAACGCGAGATCCACGAAGATGACCTTGCGCGCGAGCACGTGGATGCCGAGATACACGTGGATCCCCGCGAGCAGCAAGCACGCGAGGAACGGCAGCGTCATGAGCTGCAGGAAGTCGGTCATCGAGCGTTCGCGGCCTCGAGGATGCGATCGACGAGCGCGTCGAAGAACGCGATGTACGTGCGCGATCCGTCCGCGCCGACGTCGATCGGGACTTCGAGCACCGGTACCGCGGCTCGCTCGGCGATCGCGTCGGCGATGCGGCGATCGTGGAAGCCCGCCATGAGGATCAACCGTGCTTGCGACTGACCGATCTCGCGAATGACGTGCTCGCGGTGCCGCGCCGACGGCGCGATCCCGGGCTTCTCCTCGATCTCGGTCCGGACCGTCATACCGAAGCGCTCGGTGAAGTAGATCCACGTCTTGTGGTACGTGCAGATCGACGCTCCGCGAAGTGGCGCCAGCTCCGCGAACCAACCCCCGAGGCGGTCGGCGAGCTCGCGACGCTCGAGCCACTCGAGAAGGCGATCTTGTTCGGCGAGCCGCACGAGCCGGTCTCCTCCGACCTCCTCGACGAGATCCGCTCCGAAGAGAGCTTCGTCGAGCTTCGCGCGGAATGCGTCGAGGCCCTTCTCGTACGTCGTCGCGTGCTCCGGGTCGATCGCGGCGAAGCCGTCGGCGATCGTCTCGGCCATCTCACGCGCGCGGACAGGGTCGAGCCAGATGTGCGGGTTGCCGTACGGGTGAATGTGCCCTTGGGCGCGCGTGAGCTGCGAGGGAATTTCGAGCCGCCGCACGCCCTTGGACGCGATGATGCGCCCCGGCTGACCGCGTTGGATCTTCGGATTTGCGGCACCCTCCGCGACGAGCTCCGCCCACAATTCGAGATCGAGTCCGACCTCGATGAGCACGTCGGCGTCGCGCGCCTTCTTCATCAACGTGGGACGCGCCTGGACGTAGTGCGGGTCGCGAGCGGGGTCCGACAGCGTGTCGACTTCGACGCGCGAACCCCCGACCTCGCGCGCGAGATCGGCGAGCACACCGAGCGTCGTGACGATGCGAAGGGGTCGCGCGTCCGTTTCGGCTGCGATCGAGGGGGCCGCCGCTTCGAGAATCGAAGCGACGGCCAAGATCGCGATCATCGAAAACCGATGTCGTTTCATGAGTAGTTCCTCGCGCTCAGAGGTTCGCCCAGTACGGGTGCGGAGGATGCGCGCCGAACACGAAGTTGAGTTCGAAGAGCAGCGTATCGAGACTGTCGATTTCGTCGACGTCGCTGTCGAGAACGCGCTCGTAGCCGACTCGCAGCCGCAGGAACTCCGTCGTGTTGTGCGAGACGAAGACCGACGCCGTGTTCGTTTCCATCGAATCGTCGGCCGGATCCTCGAACCAATCATAGCGCGCCGACGCGGCCCAGTTCGAGTTGAACTGATAGCTCGCCCAACCGAAGCCGCCGGTCGCTTCGGCGTCGTCCGCGTCGAGCTCGACGTCGGAGCGGTAGATTTCGCCGCCGATGACCAGGGCGCGCCGCTGCGAGGCGCCCGGCGGACGCCAACGGTAGGTCGCGTCGATTCCGTACAGACGTGCGGTGTCGCCGCCCGACTCGTCGGCCTTCCCGAAGTAGCCCGACCCGCCGACTTCGACGTCGTGTCCGTCGCCGAGATCGAAGAACCAACCGAGATGTCCGAGCCATGCGTCTTCTTCGCCGCCGTTGGCCTCGGCGAGCGGAATCTCGCCGCCGTTCAACCACGAGATGTTCGCGGTGAGCGCGTTGTCCTCGCCGGGCGTCGGCACGAAGAACTCACCCGAGATTCCGTTCTGCGCGAAGCCTTCCTCACCGAGAAACGCCTGATACGAGCGGGGACGCGTGGTCCAGGGGAGGTCGTGCGTGTGCAGCAGGTTCAACTTTCCGAACTGGGGGCGGAAGCGACCCGCACGGACCTTGAGGCCGAGCGGCGACTCCTCGAGGCCCGGCAGCTTGTCGAACAGCACGTAGCCCTCTTCGATCAGGGCTTCGAACTCGCCCGGCGCTTCCGACTCGACGGTGAGGATCACGACCCCCTTCGTCCACGGATCGATGTCGGCGCGGAAGTCGATCTCGACTTCGCGGAGGTTGAATCGGTCGCTGACGTTGTCGCCTTCGTCGTTCATGACGTCCTTGTCGTCGAGTCGTCCGACGAAGTTACCGAAGACCGTGACCGACGGG
>JAUIME010000413.1 GCA_030433195.1 bacterium | reverse complement strand
TCCGGATTCCCGCGCTCGACTGCGGCGCGAACTCGGGTTGCCGCCGGACGGTGCTTGCCTCGTGCATGTCGGCAGTCTGACGGATCAGAAGGGGCACGGCACTTTGCTCGCCGCCCTGCGGCGGCTGCACGACCGCCGGTTGACCGTCCATCTATCGTGTTTCGGCGACGGCCCCCTGCGCGGATTGCTCGACGCGAGGACGCGAAAGACAGGCCTCGCTCCGTTCGTTCAATGGCGGGGCATCGAGCGCGACGTGCGCTCGAAGCTCGCGGCGTTCGACGCGTTCGTGTTCCCCTCACGCTGGGAGGGTTTCGGGCTCGCGCTCCTCGAGGCGATGGCCGAAGGTTTGCCGGTCGTCGCGAGCGAGGTCGACGGCATCGTCGAGATCGTCGAGCCGGAGAAGTCGGGCGTACTCGTCCCGCCGGGCGACGCCGACGCGCTCGCGACGTCGATCCGCGAGATTCTCGCCGACCCCGCGCGCGCCGCACGGCTCGCGAACGGAGGTCGCGAGCGCGCGGCCTGCTTCGACGTCGAACGCATGGTGCGAGCGTACGAAGACATCTACCGACGTGCGGTCGCTTCGGACGTCGCGGCGCCTTCGAATTGACGTCGATCGCATTCTGTTCGGCTGCGGGGACTTGCGCCGACGAACGAACGCTGCCGATCTTGACACACCGAAGGCGCGAGATATAATCCCGGCTCGCTTCAGCGACCCGCGAGGCGGCATAGCCAAGTGGCTAAGGCGACGGATTGCAAATCCGTTATCCCCGGTTCGAATCCGGGTGCCGCCTCCAATTCTCTCCGATCGACTTCCTTCGCTCGACTCGCTCCGCCACCCCAGCCGATTGGCCACCGCCGACCCGTTCACGGTGTTTGGCTCACGATGATCCGTTCAAGATGATCCGTTCACGGCGGCGCGCGACTCGATCAGCGGCGCGTCTTCGTCGTCTTCTTCTTGGTCGTCTTCTTGCGACCCAGGGTCGACTTCTTCGAGGTCTTGCGGGCGACTTTCTTCGCGGCCGTCTTGCGCGACGACTTCTTGTTCGCCGACGCCTTCTTCGCGCGCTTCTTCTTGGGCGCGGCCTCGCTCGACTCGGATGCGGATCCGCCGCCGAGCGCTTCGAGCTCGGCGAGCGCTTGCCGTCGTCCCATGTTGCGCAGCTCGACGATGCGCGCCATCTGACTGTTGCGCGGCCGGGCTTTGTCCTGTTCCCAGTTGTAGACCGTCTGCATCGACACACCGAGCAGCGTCGCGTAATCCGCGGCCGATAACTTGAGGCGGCGGCGCTGGGACTTGAGGGATCGGACCGAGTATCGGAAGCCTTCGGGGACTCCCTCGGGACGCGCCGCCGAGGCGGCGGGTGCCTCACTCGCGGTCGAAGTGCGCGTGTCGAGGCGACGCACGACGCGTTCGATTTCCTGCAGGCTGCGCTTGATCTCGCGCAGTTCCTGGCGGTTCGCGCGAGCGAGGTCGGCGGTCCGCTGGTTGAGAGACTTGGCCTCTTTGCGAGCCAGTCGGGCGATTTCGGCCTTCAGAGCGGCGACGAGATTCGACATGAGATCGGTAACCTCCGCATGTTCGGACGTCCCCCTTGGCCGCGGAGTCTATCAAAAATCCGCCGATCTTTAAGGGCCCCTAGGCTCTGTGGTCCTGAGGGGCTCTCGCGCGGTCAGCGCGTCGGCGATTGTGTGCCGTTGGCGAGGCTCGCCGAAGCCAGCGACGGATCGTGCAGGAACAGCTCGATCGGGAGGTCGCGGCGTCCGCTGTGCGCGGCGGGGCCGGCGTGTCCACGAGGCGCGGGAGACGGCGCGCGGTAGACCGTGGGCTCGGAAATCATGAGATGAGGAGCCGGTTGCACATCGAGGCCCGAAGCGGGCCTCGTGACGGGGGCATCGGGGATCGAGTGGCCGACCGAGTGGATCAGCCCCTTGGTCTTGACCCCGACGAACGTCACCCCGACGGCAGTGGCGAAGGCGATGACCATCATCATCAATCCCCGCTCCACGCGGTCGTGGTCTCGGTACGGCGAATAACGGCGATACGTTTGCATGGCGGCGTCCTTTCGGAGGCGCCGCACCGGGCACGGGTGCGTCGCGGTTCACGGGGTCGCCGTTCGTTCCGGGAACTGCGGGCTTCCCGGGGACGGTCGGCGTCGGGCGCAAACGTGGGGTGCCGGTCGGCGGACGCGAGTTCCCGGCCTGATCGCGGGGCCCCGGTTTCGTATGCTCGGCGCATGCAACGACTCCATGCGCGTTCCATCGAAGACCGGCCCAGGAGACCGAGGCCCGACGAGGGTCCGGCGAGGCGGCATGGGCTCTTGTGGGGGCTCGTACTCGTAGGGGTGCTCGGCGCGGCTTGTACCTCGGCCCCGAGCCTCGACGAGGGACCGATCGTCCGCGAGCGGCTGCGCGAGCGGCATGCCCGTGACGTCGCCGCGGATCTGCGCGACGTCGACCACGCCGTGGTCGTTCGAACCGCGAGGGCGCTTTCGAGGATGGGCGACGCGGCCGTCGCCGAGATTCCCGAGCTCGAGCGGCTCTTGCGAGACGGAGAGCCGAGCGTTCGCATCGCCGCGGTCCGTGCACTCGACGAGCTCGGCAGCGCCCGCGCGGCGAGAAGCGTGCCCGCGATCGAGGCGAGTTTCGACGATGCGGATCCCGCTTACGAAATCGAAGCGTCGGCCGTCTTGGCGAGGCTCACGCGTGACCCCGTGCGCGGCACTCTGCGGATCCGAAACGCGCTGAGTGCTCGATCGCCCGCGATCCGAGCTCTCGCGGCCGAGCGACTCGGAGATTTCGGGGTCGCCGCCGCTCCCTTCATGGACGCGCTACGCGAGCTCGGGACGCGCGACGATGACGCGTTCGTGCGATGGTCGGCGATCGTCGCGATGGCGCGGATCGAGACGCGTCATGCGCCCAACGAGGCGCGACTGCTCGAAGCGCTCGGCGATCCCGATCCGCGGATCCGGCGGCTCGGTGTCGAAGGGCTCGCGGCCATGGGAGTGCCCGGGACGCGCGCGCCGTCCGAGCTACAGCTCGCGCTCCGACGTGGGAGCGCGGAAGTGCGCCATGCCGCCGCGCTGGCTCTCGCCAAACGCGAAGACGTCGGATTGCACATGCTCGCGGCCGAGCTCGACGCCGACGCCCCGGGTGTCCGAGAGGATGCGGTTCGCGGCCTCGGCCGCATGGGATCGGCGGCGCGTCCGGTGACGCCGGAGATCGTCGCACGCCTCGACGACCGGTCGCGGCGCGTCCGCGTCGTCGCGGTCGACGCCCTTGGGCGCATCGGTCCCGCGGAGACCGTCGTCCCCGCCATTCTCGACGCGGTGCGGGAGGATCGGTCGCTCGCGAGCGCGGCACGCGACGCAATGACCACGCTCGGCGCGTTGGCGGTGCCGGCGCTTCTCGACGCCCTCGACGACGACTCGCGTGATCTCGCCGCCGAAGCCGCGGAATGGCTCGTCGCGATCGGAACCCCGTCGCGCGACGCGATCCTGAATCGGCGTCCGTTCGAAGATCCGCGCGCGCGGATCCAGGCCGCGCGAGTCCGCGGGTTGTTGAGCGCCGACCCCGTACCCGCGCTCGACGTGATGGAATTCTACGTGCGTTCGCCGGTCACGGCTCTGCGTGCCGAAGCTCTGGCCGCAGCCGCGAGCTTCGGTCCGGAAGCGTCGCCGGCCCTGGCGACGATCGCCGGCCGGCTCGAGGATCGAGAGGCGAGCGTACGCGCGGCCGCGATCCGCGCCATCGGTCGAATGGCCGCAGCCGGCGCACCGGCCGTGCCCGCGTTGGCGCGCATCGTCGAACAGGGCTCGGCGGTCGAACGTCGTCAGGCGCTCGAGGCGATCGCCGCGCTCGGTCCGTTCGCCGAGGCCGCGGTGCCCGCGCTCGTCACGACGCTGCGCGATGGTAGCGAGGAGGATCGCGCCGAAGCGGCGCACGCGTTGGCCGAGATCGGACCCGCCGCGCTGCCTGCGGTCGCCGAGCTCATCGAGTCGGTTCGGCGCGGCGGCGCGGGCGAGGCGCAAGCGATCCACGCGCTCGGGCGTGTGGGCCCGGCCGCGTCGGCGGCGGAGGATCTCGTGCTCGAACGCGCGGACTCGGCTTCGGGCCCCGTACGAGAACTCGCCCTCGGAGCGATCGCGAGCCTCGGGATCGACCGGGATCGAGCGATTCCCGTGCTCGTCGAGGCGACTCGCGCGGACGATCTTCGCGTCCGACGTCGCGCGGCGCTCACGTGGCTCGAGTTGGCGCGCCGCGAGGGCGAACGCGAGTGGGTTCGCGGACTCGAGCTGCACGAGGATCCGCGCATCGCCGCGTGGGCGGGTGCCGTCGGCGCGGAACTCGATCGCGAGAGCGAAGGCGAACCTCGGGATGGCGAGCCGGACGACGAATCCTGAGCCGCCGCGCGCGATCCCGGCCGCGACGTGCATCGTGCGCGGCATCGTGCTGGCCTCGCAGGCACCGGCGCGGATGCGACCGAGGCGCAGGGGCTGCTATGATGACGCGGTCGGCGCGTTCGCGTTCGCGTGACCCGCGGCGCCCGACCCGGTCGCGGGCTCCTGGGCGAGTGGTGGAACGGTATACACGAAGGACTTAAAATCCTTTGGGCCCTAGGCCCTTGAGGGTTCGAATCCCTCCTCGCCTACCACGCGGCGCATGCCGCGGGACGAGTCGCATCGACGTCGGCGAGAGACCCGCGGGTCGCGCCGACGAACCGAAACCCATTCCCGAACACGTCGGAGGAATCCCGATTCTCTCCATGGATTCGACGGTCGACATCGAGATCGAACTCAACCGGATCGAGCCGCCGTTGGACAGCACCGAGCTGTTCGGAAGGCGCGCTCCGCTCGAGGTCGAGATCGGCTTCGGTAAGGGACTCTTCCTGTTGCGCGAGACCGAGCGTCGACCGGACACCGATTTTCTCGGCATCGAGATCGCGTCGAAGTACTTCAAGTGGACGCGGCGGTTGCTCGAGTCGGAAGGCCGACGCAACGTGCGGATCGTCCGTGAAGAGGCCGGCTACCTCGTCGAGCGGTATCTGGCCGACGCGAGCGTGACGCGGTTTCACATGTACTACCCGGATCCGTGGCCGAAGCGTCGTCATCACCGGCGTCGGTTGTTCACGGACGAGTTCCTCGAGGTCGTCGGTCGAAAGCTCGTCGCGGGCGGCGAGTTTCGGATCGCTACCGATTTCGACGACTATTGGGAAGTGATCGACAAGGTTCTGAATCGGGCGACCGGGTTCGAGCGTGTCGACGACGAAGAGCGGTGGGCCGACTGGATGACGAACTTGCGCCGCAAGTACGAACGCGAGCA
>JAUIME010000412.1 GCA_030433195.1 bacterium | reverse complement strand
GCGCCTTCCTTGCCTTGGGGGTTGTCCGCTCACGATCGACGACGCAACCACGACGACACGAGTGAGACGCGAACCCACGGCCGCCGCCGGCGGCGAGCCGCTCGAACCCGAAACCGTTCGATCACGACGATCGACAAGAGCAACCTCGAAACCGCAAGGAGGGAACACCATGGAACTTCGCTCGAACCGCAAGCTCGCCACGCTTCTCGCGATGATGTTCGTCACGGCATCGCTCGCCGCGTCGGCCTCCGCTCAGGACGCCATCGTCCCCGACGACTTCGGCAGCATCAGCGCGGCTGTCTTCGGCGCGACCGACGTCGACGGCGACGGCACCGTCGAGATCTTCGTCCGCAACGGCATGTACAACGAAGACGTCTTCATCCAGCGCTCGAACCTCGAACTCACCGGTGAAGATCCGCGCCAGACCATCATCCAGGGCAACGGTGGACTGCCGGCCGTCGTCTACGTGCAGCAGTCCTCGAACGTCACGATCCAGGGCTTCAAGGTCCAGGGTGGCGGCGCCGTCGCCGACGGCATCGAGTTCAGCCGCGTCACCAACTCGCTCATCTTCGAATGCTGGGCGACGGGCAACCTCGACGGCTTCTCGCTCGGCCGCTCGGACAACAACGTCGTGCGCCGCTGCCTCGCCAGCAACAACGCCATGGAAGGTGTGAAGCTTCGCATCAGCAACAACGTCGAGGTCAACCGCGTCGTTTCGCGCAACAACTCGGACGAAGGCTTCCAGGCTGACGGCACGCAGAACTGCTCGTTCCTGAACTGCCGCTCGCGAGGCAACCTGAGCACGGGCTTCGACATCGACCGCAGTATCGGCGCGACGATCCTGGGCGGCTTCGCGACGGGCCACATCGACGCCGGCGTCCGCGTCCGCGAGTCGAGCGGCACGCTGGTTCAGGGCGTCCGATCCGACCAGAACGAGAACGGCCTGCGCATCGAAGACACGAACGGCTCGCTGTTCACGATGAACGCGTTCATCAACAACCGCGAGTGGGGTATCCGCATGGAGAACTCCACGAACGACGACTTCTCGAGCGCTGCCGGTGTCAACCCGGCGCCTGGCGACAACGACGTCACGGGCAACGGCTTTGGCACCGTCCGCGTCGACTGATTCTCGATCTCCTTCAGCAGCCCCCGCTGAACCCGAGGCGGGCCGCCCCCTGCGGCCCGCCTCGACTCGCTCTGGGACACCGCACGAATCGGAGTCAGCGAACTGCGAACGTGAGCCTCGCACCGGCGGTTGGATCGACGTTCGAGAGCTCGCCGTGCAACGGCGGCAAGGCGGCCGTGGATACCCGTCGAGGTAATCCTTGCCGCACTCACCACCCCGTACCGTACCGACGGCCTCCAAAGGCGGTCACGACGTCTCTATACGCGCGGTACGCGACTTGCTTCTCCCTCCTCGGGTTCCCGAAGTTCGGGGAACATTCGAAAGGGTCCCCCGTTCGCGGGCGCCGCCCTACAGAATGCGCGAGGATGGATGAAGACGACGATTCCATGGTCTCGGCGACTCCTCATCGGGGTCGCCATCCTTCTCGTACTCGTCGCGATCGTCGCCGCGGTCGCGTCGAAGCACCTGCCGATCGACGACTGGGTTCATGCCGCCGTCGAGGCCGGCGATCGATCCGGGCCGGCCACCTGGAGCGTGGCATTGGTCGTCGTTGCGGGCGCCGCCGTGGCGGGGATTCCACGGACGCCCATCAACATCGGCGCAGGCATCATGTTCGAGTTTCCGGTAGCGATCACCCTGGTGATGATCGCCACCTCGATCTCGTACACCATCACGTTCCTGATCTCGCGCTACGCAGCCGGGGATTGGGTAAAGGAGTCGGTGCAATCGATTCCGAACGGTCGCCGAATCCTCGACATCGTCGAAGAGCAGGGATTCAAGCTCGTGCTGCTGCTGCGCATGAATCCGTTCTTGCCGGGGGTGATCAAGGACTACGGATTCGGACTCACGTCGATCTCGTACCGGAGCTACATTCTCGGAAGCATCTTCGGCTTCCTTCCCATCGCGTGCGCCCACGTCTACTTCGGTTGGGTCGGCGGCGAAGCCGTGTTGCACGGATCGAAGGAAGCCTCGACCCTGCGCACTCTCACGCTCGCGGTCGGTATCGTCATCAGTATCGTCCTGCTCGTCGTCCTTTCTTGGTACGGGCGCCGAGCTCTCAGTGAAGACTCCGAGACTCCCTCGACGCCATGACCACACTCCTCGCCCTCAACTACCGAAGCGGCTCTCAGCAATCGGATCGCGACGCTTACGAAGCGAAGCTCGCCGGCCTCGGCCCGGTCGTCGTCCACGACGTCTGTGACGAAACGCCGACCGCAGACGTGGTTCGCTCCATCGGCGCGGAATTGGAGCGCATCGTCGTCGGCGGTGGGGACGGCACCGTCAACGGCATGTTGTCGACGGTCCGTGACGCGGGCGTGCCCATGGGTGTCCTTCCACTCGGGACCGCGAACGATTTCGCACGCTCGCTCGACATCCCGGACGATCCGCTGGCGGCGCTCGACGTCGTCGTTGCCGGAGCGACGCGACGCATCGGCCTCGGCGAGGCCAACGGAAAACTGTTCGTCAATGCCGCCGGCCTCGGACTCGGGCCCGACCTCACGAAAACGCTCGACGAGGAACGCAAGACGCGGCTCGGAGTCTTCGCGTACTTCGCGAGTCTCGTCGAGGTTCTCGGCGACCGTCGAACACGACGCGCGACCCTCGAGATCGGCGATCGAACCCGACGCACGAAGTTCCTGCAGATCACGATCGCCAACGGGAAGCACTACGGAGGCGGACTGACGATCTCCCGAGACGCGAGGCTCGACGATGGGAAGCTCCGCGTTCTCTGCATCCGCCCGCAGTCGATCCCCGAGTTGCTCGGCAGGATCCTGACCCTGCGTTGGGGAGTGACGGGTCCTACCGATCGTCAGAAGCTCTGGCTCGAGACCGCGGAGGAAGTTCGCATTCGCACGCAGCGCCCGTGCGACGTCACGCTCGACGGCGAGTTCGCACTCTCCACGCCGATCACCTGCCGGTGCATTCCGTCGGCAATCGACGTCTACGCGCCGTTCCAACGCGTACTCGCGGAAGGATGAAACGCGACGAGCCGCCACCGCTCAGCGAGCCACCCGGCCCGAGCGACGGACCTCAGGCGGACTCCGTGGTGTCGCCGTTGGCCCCCTCGAGGGTCGACCGAAAGATATCGAGCAGCGAGCGGATCGGGATCGGCTTCAGCACGTGCCCGTCGAACTCGGCTTCCTCTACCTGTCGCGTCGTCTCGGAGTCGCCGAAACCGGTCATCGCCACGATGCGGACCCGCTCCAACCCGGGCATCTCGCGGATCGCGGCCGCGATCTCGAAGCCGTTCATGTCGGGAAGCGCGAGGTCGAGCAACACGAGTTGCGGGCGGAAGCGCCGCGCCTCCTCGAGGGCGATCTTCCCGCTGATCGCGGTTCGTGTCTCGCAGTAGTTCGCGACCATCACGCCGACGGCGCGGAGCGCGTCTTCGTGGTCGTCGACGACGAGGACTCTCAGATTCTGGAGGTCGGTCGGCAACGCCGTATCCGACGGCGGTGTCGAGGGTTTGGTCACCGCACGAGCCGGGAACGTCACGCGGAACGTGCTTCCTCGGTTCGCCCCCTCGCTATGAACGGTGACCTTCCCCCCGTGAAGTTCGACGAGCGACTTCACGAGGTTGAGGCCGATCCCGAGCCCTCCGGACCCCTTCCGTGCTTGATAGAAGAGATCGAAGATGCGAGTTGCATCGCCTTCGTCCGGCAAGCCGATACCGGTATCACGGATGGCGATCTCGATCGAATCGCCGACCACCCCGGCATCAATCGTGATCGTGCCCGACTGGAGCATGTACTTCACCGCGTTCCCGACGAGATTGATGAGGATCTGCTCGAGGCGAATGGGATCCGCGACGATCACCAGATCCGGCGGAGCGATCGAGACTTCGACCTCGTGCCCCTTGGCCTCGATCTCGGTCCGAAGCGTCTTCAAGGCAAGGTCGATCTGATCGGCCAGTTGCAATCGCTCCCTTCGCAACCGGACATCCCCTCTCGTGACGCGCCCGATGTCGAGCAAGTCGTTCATGAGCGACGTCATGTGCTCGGCCTGACGAACGATGAGGTCGTACAGCGAATCCGGATCGCCGGCGCCGCGGCGCATGCACTCGACCGACGTCATGATCGCGGAGAGCGGATTGCGGAGTTCGTGCCCGAGCGTGGCCAGGAACTCGTCCTTGCGCCGGTCGGCCTGTTCGAGCGACGTGACCATCCGACGCATTTCCGTGACGTCTTGCACGGCACCCACGAGGTACAACGGCTGGCGCCTCTCGAACGTCGCGAGACCCGTCGCCCGAATCCAGAGCATCGCTCCGGTTCCGCGCTGGATGACGCGGTATTCGGCTTCGAATCGACCATTACCGTCAGGATCGAGCGCCTCGTCGATCGCCTGTTGTGTCGAATCCCGATCGTCCGGGTGAAGCCCCGCGGCAAACGTCTCGAACGTCACGACTTCTTCACGATCGATGCCCCAGATCGCTCGGATGCGACGATCCCAAGCGATGATCCCGGTGACGATGTTCCACTCGTAGATCCCGAGACCCGCGGCGTCCTTCGCAATCTGGAGCCGCGTCTCGCTGCGCAACACCGCACGTTCACGATCGAGCTGATCCGTGATGTTGCGCGCGATCACGGAGGCGCCCACGATCTCCCCCTCCGTGTCGAGAATCGGAGACACCGTCAGGTCGACGGAGATCCTCTCGCCATCCCGCCTCTGCCGAACGGTCTGGAAATGCTCGACGTCCTCGCCGCGCCGAATGCGGTCGACGATCTCCATCACCTCGTTCTTGCGATCGGGCGGCAGCAAACGGTCGAGCTTCTGCCCGACCATCTCCTCGGCCGGGTAGCCGTACATGCGCTCGGCCGCCTTGTTCCACGAGATCACGGTACCCGTGAGATCCTTCGCGAGTATCGCGTCGTTGGAGTGTTCGATGATGGAGGCGAGGCGGGCGCTGATCTCCTCGCGCTTCGCACGCTCGCTCAGAACGTCATCCGGCTCGACGCTCTCGTCTCTCGCGCGTTTCGGATCGTTGCCCGACGCTGCCGCCTTGTCACCCACTCCTCGCCTCCTTGCTCATCCAAACGAAAAAAACCGGCGTGGAGCGGCATTCTACCTACAAGAATAGCGTCGAGGCCAGGGATCCCGCTCGAGCCTCCGTCTCGACACGATCACGAGGCTCACGCAGCGGCCTCGTGGACGATGCGAACACAAAAAACGGGCCGCGCGATCCTATCGATCGCGCGGCCCG
>JAUIME010000411.1 GCA_030433195.1 bacterium | reverse complement strand
TCAACGATCTCGGCATCATCTTCTGTTCGATGTCGGAAGCGCTGCAGAATCACCCCGAGCTCGTAAAGAAGTACCTCGGCAGCGTCGTGCCGCACACCGACAACTTCTTCGCGTCGCTGAACTCGGCCGTCTTCAGTGACGGATCGTTCGTGTACGTGCCGAAGGGCGTGCGCTGCCCGATGGAACTGTCGACGTACTTCCGCATCAACGCGAGCAACACGGGGCAGTTCGAACGAACGCTCATCATCGCCGAGGAAGGCTCGTACGTGAGCTACCTCGAAGGCTGCACCGCGCCGATGCGTGACGAGAACCAGCTCCACGCCGCCGTGGTCGAGCTCGTCGCGCTCGACGACGCCGAGATCAAATACTCGACCGTCCAGAACTGGTACCCCGGCGACAAGGACGGCAAGGGCGGCATCTACAACTTCGTGACCAAGCGCGGGAAGTGCGCCGGCCGCAACTCGAAGATCTCGTGGACGCAAGTCGAGACCGGCTCGCGCATCACGTGGAAGTATCCGAGCTGCATCCTGCAGGGCGACAACTCGGTCGGCGAGTTCTACTCGGTGGCGCTCACGAACAACCGCCAAGAGGCCGACACCGGCACGAAGATGATCCACATCGGCAAGAACACGAAGAGCACGATCGTGTCGAAGGGAATTTCGGCCGGGCGCGGACAGAACACCTACCGCGGCCTCGTCAAGATCATGAAGGGCGCCGAGGGCGCACGCAACTACTCGCAGTGCGACTCGATGCTCATCGGCGACAAGTGCGGAGCCCACACGTTCCCGTACATCGAAGTGAAGAACAACACCGCGCAGCTCGAGCACGAAGCCTCGACGTCGAAGATCGGCGAAGACCAGATCTTCTACTGCAATCAGCGCGGGATCGAGACCGAAGACGCGGTCAACATGATCGTGAACGGATTCTGCAAGGAAGTGTTCCGCGAGCTCCCCATGGAGTTCGCGGTGGAAGCCCAAAAGCTCCTGGCCGTGAGCCTGGAAGGTAGCGTCGGCTGACGCGGAGAAGAGGACCATGCTCGAAATCAAGAACCTACACGCGAAAGTCGAGGACGCCGAAATCCTCAAAGGGCTCGACCTCTCGGTCGGCAAGGGCGAAGTGCACGCGATCATGGGGCCGAACGGCTCCGGCAAGAGTACGCTCGCGCAGTTGCTCGCCGGCAAGGAAGACTACGAGGTCACCGAAGGCTCGGTGACGTTCGACGGCAAGGACCTGCTCGATCTCGACGCGCACGAGCGCGCCGGCGAGGGCCTGTTCCTCGCGTTCCAGTATCCGGTCGAGATCCCGGGTGTGTCGAACCAGTACTTCTTGAAGGCGGCGCTCAACGCGGTGCGCAAGTATCGCGAAGAAGATCCACTCGACGCGATGGACTTTCTCACGCTCGTCAAGGAGAAGGCGTCGCTCGTCAAGATCGATCCCAAGTTCCTGAAGCGCTCGGTGAACGAGGGCTTCTCGGGCGGCGAGAAGAAGCGCAACGAGATCTTCCAGATGGCGGTCCTCGAACCGCGGCTCGCCGTGCTCGACGAAACCGATTCGGGCCTCGACATCGACGCCCTGCGCATCGTCGCCGACGGCGTCAACTCGCTGCGAAGCCCGGAACGTTCGACCGTCGTGGTGACGCACTACCAGCGCCTGCTCGACTACATCGTGCCCGACTACGTGCACGTGCTCGTCGACGGACGCATCGTCAAGTCCGGCGACAAGAGCCTCGCGCTCGAGCTCGAGAAGAAGGGCTACGCTTGGATCGAGGACGAGATCAAGGGACAAGCCGTCGGGTCGTGATCGATCCGTCGCATTCGACGATCGACATCGACAGGCAATCGAATCGAACGGCCCGCGCGCCACGCGGCGCCGAAGTGCAGACAGGAGTGACAGGATCCGATGGTTGAACTGGCCGAACAACGCAGCGCCACCGCGTCGCGAGAAGCCGAGCGATTCGAGGCGTTCGCCGAGAAGCTGACGCTCGGCGGACCCGCGTGGCTTCCGGAGCGCCGCCGCGCCGCGATCGAGCGCTTCGCGGCGCTCGGATATCCGACGACGCGTCACGAGGAGTGGCTCTACACGAACGTGTCGCCGATCGAAAAGACCGACTACACGCTCGCCGACCGCTACCGTTCGCACGGGATCAACGCGGCCGCACTCGACGCGATGACGTTCGACGTCGGCGACGTGCACCGCATCGTCTTCGTCAACGGACACTTCTCGCCCGAACTCACCGATCTCGGCAAGCTGCCGAAGGGCGTGAAGATCGACAGCCTCGCGGCGTCGCTCGCCACCGAGTCGGCGATCGACACGCACCTCACGAAGTACGCCGAGTTCGAAGAGCAGGCGTTCGTCGCGCTCAACACGGCGTTCCTCACCGACGGGCTGTTCGTTCATCTCGAGAGCGGTGCCAAGCTCGACAAGCCGCTGCACGTGGTCTTCGTCGCGGCCGCGCCCGACGGACCGATCGCGTGTCACCCGCGCAACCTCATCGTCGTCGAGCCGAACGCCGAAGGCACGATCATCGAGAGTCACGTCGGTCGCGACGGCGAGAACACCTTCACGAACGAAGTCACCGAGATCTTCGTCGCCGAGAACGCACACCTCCAGCACTACAAGGTCGCGCGCGGCGGGAACGAAGCGATGCAGGTCGCCACGCTGCAGGTTCGCCAGGAACGAAGCGGCGTCTTCTACTCCCAGAACATCTGCCTCGGCGGCAAGCTCACCCGCAACGACATCAACACGTACCTCAACGGCGAGGGCATCGATTCGACGTTCGACGGCCTCTTCGTTGCGGACGGCAAGCAGCACGTCGACAACCACACGCGCGTCGACCACGCGATGCCCCACTGCCAGAGTCACGAGCTCTACAAGGGCATCCTCGACGACGAGGCGACGAGCTGCTTCAACGGCAAGATCTTCGTGCACGAAGACGCGCAGAAGACCGACGCCTTCCAATCGAACATGAACCTGCTGCTGTCGGAAACCGCGCAGGCGAACACGAAGCCGCAGCTCGAGATCTTCGCCGACGATGTGAAGTGCTCGCACGGCGCCACGATCGGCCAGCTCGATGCGGACGCGCTTTTCTACCTGCAAGCGCGCGGTCTGCCGGCGAGCTACGCACGAAGCCTGCTCACGTACGCATTCGCGAACGACGTCGTGCAGCGCATCAAGCTCGATGCTCTGCGCGAATCCCTCGATGCATGGCTCTTCAACCGTCTTCCCGCCGAAGACGAGATCGGAACGAGGTGAGATGATGGGCGTCGCTCCAGAACACGCCTTTGCGCTCGACGTCGACAAAATCCGGGCCGACTTCCCGATCCTCGCGAAGGAAGTCCACGGCAAGCCGCTCGCGTATCTCGACAACGCGGCGAGCAGCCAGAAGCCCCTCGCGGTGCTCGAAGCGATCGATCATTACTATCGCGCCGAGAACGCCAACATCCACCGCGGTGTTCACCACCTCTCCGAGCTCGCGACGAAGAAGTACGAGGACGCGCGCGAGAAGGTGCGCGCCTTCATCAACGCCGAGCGTGCGAGCGAGATCATCTTCGTACGCGGCGGCACCGAGGCGATCAACCTCGTCGCATCGACATTCGGGCGCTCGCGCGTCGGCGAAGGCGACGAGATCGTGATCACGCACATGGAGCATCACTCGAACATCGTGCCGTGGCAGATGCTGTGCGAGCAGACCGGCGCGAAGTTGCGCGTGGCGCCCATCGACGATCGCGGTGCGCTGATCGTCGACGAGTTCGAGGCGCTGCTCGGCGAGCGCACCAAGATGGTCGCCGTGGTTCATGTCTCGAACGCACTCGGAACGATCAATCCGGCCGAGAAGCTCGTCGCCATGGCCCATGAGCGCGGAATCCCCGTCCTGCTCGACGGGGCCCAAGCCGTCCCGCACCACGCGGTCGACGTGCAGGCGCTCGATTGCGATTTCTACGCGTTCTCGGGGCACAAGATGTTCGCACCGACGGGCATCGGCGTTCTCTACGGCAAGCAGAAGCATCTCGAAGCCATGCCGCCTTACCAGGGCGGCGGCGAGATGATCACCACGGTGTCGTTCGAGAAGACCGAATACAACGTCGTACCGCACAAGTTCGAAGCCGGAACGCCCAACATCGCGGGAACGATCGGTCTCGGCGCGGCGATCGACTACATGCAGGCGATCGGCCTTGCGGCGATCGAGGCGTACGAGCACGATCTGCTCGACTACATGACGAGCCGGATGAGCGCGATCGAAGGCGTGAAGGTGATCGGCACGGCGCCCGAGAAGGCCGGCGTGCTGTCGTTCAACATCGAAGGCGCGCATCCGCACGACGTCGGGACGATCCTCGACCGCGAGGGCGTCGCCGTCCGCGCCGGGCACCACTGCGCCCAGCCCGTCATGGACCGCTTCGGAGTCCCGGCTACGGCCCGCGCGTCGCTCGCGTTCTACAATACACGTGAGGACGTCGACCGGCTCGTGGCCGCGACCGAGAAAGTACGGGAGATCTTCGCCTGATGTCTGACCTTCGCGACCTCTACCAAGACATGATTCTCGACCACGGGCGCAACCCGCGGAACTTCCGCGAGACGGCCGACGCGAATCACGTCTGTGACGGTCACAACCCGCTCTGCGGCGATCGTGTGAAGCTGTTCGTGAAGGTGCGCGACGGCATCGTCGAAGACATCAGCTTCCAGGGATCCGGTTGTGCGATCTCGACGGCATCGGCATCCCTCATGACGTCGGCCGTGAAGGGCAAGCGCGTCGAAGAGGTGCGCGAACTGTTCGACGACTTCCACGAACTCATCACCGGCGACCCCGAGCAGCAGCCCGATTCGAGCAAGCTCGGCAAGCTCGCCGTCTTCTCGGGTGTCTGCGAGTTCCCGACGCGCGTGAAGTGCGCCACGCTGAGCTGGCACACGCTCAAGAGCGCCATCGACAAAGACGACAAACCCGCCAGTACGGAGTGATCGACGCATGGCCACGCAAATCGACCAAGAAGCCGTGAAGCAGGAAATCATCGACGTGATGAAGACTTGCTACGACCCCGAGATCCCCGTCAACATCTACGACCTCGGGCTCATCTACGCCATCGACGTGCAGCCCTTCGGTGACGTCCACATCACGATGACGCTCACGTCGCCCAACTGCCCGGCCGTCGAAACGCTCCCCGCCGAGGTGAAGCAGAAGGTCGCCGACCTCGAGCCCGTCACCGAAGCCACGCTCGACCTCACGTGGGAGCCGACGTGGACCCCCGAGATGATGTCCGATGCCGCCAAGCTCGAGCTCGGCATGGACATGGACTGAGCAACGTCCCATCGGCTGGTTCACGGCGAAGATCGGGG
>JAUIME010000410.1 GCA_030433195.1 bacterium | reverse complement strand
CGGAATGCGCGATGGCTCACCCCGAGCCTCGCCTCGAACGACACCTACGAAAACGACCCTGGTGACGATGGTCACCAGGGTCGTAGTCTTTCGGTCCTGATCGTTTGGTTTCGTACCTTCCCGCCTCGTCGAGTCTCGTCTCCCTTCGTTACACTACACTCTCGCCCTGGAGAATCCCCTCTCGCGGAACGCAAGGCTTGTCCAGCTCCAGTGGAGTCCGGAATTCCAAGGCCACGCGCTGAGAGAAGAGAAGATCCGTGTAGTAGTTGTCGACTCGCACGACGCGTGCGGCGCCGTGCAGGTTGATCGGGCAGAAGTAGGACTTGCTGGAGAACGAGCTCGGGACGGTGAGGACGACGTCGAATGGCATATCCGGAAAGATCTCCCCGTAGCTGTAGTTCACGAAATAGACGCCGCGGGCACTGACGTTGATGGTCGTGCCCCCCGCGACCACGGGATCGAGCTCCCGGTCGCGGTCGGTCGTCGTTCGCGTGATCTTGATCGGGTACGATCGAGACAATCGCGGATATCTCCGTTTCTCTGGAAAACAGATCATTCCAAACCTCGAAATGTCCCAATGAACAGTGTTCGGATGATTCAGAGATTCTCGTCTTGCACCCCCGAGCAGAGCAACTGACATACCTGTTAGCGGATTTCTCCGTTTTTCCGGATACGGGCTCGGCTCATTCGAGGCGCAGAAGGCCGCGAGGGGGCGCAGGGAGCGGATTTGGGGACGTTTTCGACGACCCGGGACCATGGGTACCCGAAAGCCCGCGTCGCCCGCCCGGGGCCGATTCGCGTTCACATTCCGCAACGGACCGGGGGACGGTGCTCGTTTTTCCGAACACGCGCCGATCGTCAGTCGCCACCGAACCACCGCGTCCAAATGCGACGCGTGAGTCGTCCCGCCCGCCCCGCGAGGTATTCGTAGTTCCCGAGGACGTTCTCGAGCGAAAGCACCGACGGGCGCTCCGTGCCCTCACGCGCGGCCAAGATGCGATCGTACGCCGCACGCCGTTCGGGATCGGACAATACTCGAAACGCCTCGCGGGCGGCGTCGAGCTGCGCGGGGTCGGCGTGCGGCCCTCCGGTATCGGGGTGGTACCGAAAGCAGGACGCTCTCCAAGCCGAGCGGATCTCGGCCGGGTGAGCCGTGCGTCGTAGTCCGAGCCGCTCGTAGAGATCGGACGGCATCGAGTCGGCGGTCATGAGCCCCTCCCGAGGCAGGTTTCGCTTTACAAGCGATTCCTCGGAATGTACATTCCGCGCGTCCAAGCACGAGTGGGGCCATAGCTCAGCTGGGAGAGCGCTACATTCGCATTGTAGAGGTCAGGGGTTCAAATCCCCTTGGCTCCACCACTCCTTCCTCTCCTCCTCTCCAGTCATCCCGATCTCTTTCCGACGGGTAAGCACCACCGGCGGACCTTGCTTACGACAGGAGACTCGCATCCGAGCCCCGGAGCCGTCGACACCTTCGCCGCGAACGGTCGACTCCCAATGCAATCGGGCGATGCCGACGAGGGATCCGAACACGGAGCGGAAACTCGAAGCGCGGCGCGTTACGATAGGGTTCGACCCGCACGGAAACCGAGCCCGGGCGGGAATCGCCTAGTGGAGGCAACGGACACTCGCTCGGCTCTCGGGTTGATCGCGAGGTTAATTATTTTCCTCATCATTCCGATAAAACCCATGAAGCGGCGGGTCTAGCGTCACGCCGGCCGCCAACCGAGGATCGAATGGGGAGCCCCGACATGCCTGCGACATCCAAGGTCAAGAAGCGCGTAGAGTTCGAGAACATCGCGTTCCGTGGAGCTTCGGGCCTGGCACCCGAGAACACCCTCCGCGCCTGCGACTTCGCGATCCGCAAAGGGGCGTCCATCGTCAGTCTCGACGTGCGAATCTCCGCCGACGGGTATCCGGTGTTGTTCCGCGACGAAGATCTCTCGCGCAAGACCAACGGCAAGGGCTCCATCTCGAAGCTGCCGCTCCGCGAGATCCGCAAGCTTCGCATCAAGGGAGGTCGCGGCCGACGCATCTACGAAGAACCGATCTCGACGCTCGAAGAAGCCATCCTGCTCACGCGGGATCGCGCGGATCTCGCGCTCGAGCTCATGGGCACCGAAGAAACACAGCCCGAACTCGCCGAGAAAGTCGTCGAGCTGATTCGAAAGTACTCGCTCCCGAACAGCACGGTCGTCTTCACCCACGATCCGGCGATGCTCAAGAAGCTGCGCGCGATGCGGCCGCACTTCCGACTCGGCCGCACGCTCGGCCCGCGAGCGGGATGGGAAAAGGTCGTCGAAGCGATCCGTGAACACCCGCACGTGCTCATGATGCACCGCGGCGCGGCATCGGGCAAGGTCATGACGATGTGTCGCGAGGCGCGGATCAAGGTGTGGATCTACACGGTCGAGCACCAGAAAGAGTTCCAGCGCGCGTTGACGCTGCGCCCCGAAGGCGTCATGACGTTGTACCCGGGACGCCTGCGACGCTTCCTCGAGCGCCAGACTTCGTAGCGCCGCGCGGTCCGCGCGTCGCCGCTCCGAGAATCGCCCCATGACCCGAATCAAGATCAGCGACGACGGTTCGATCCACGTCCCGGCGAAGCTCCTGAAGTCCATCGGTCTGCGACCCGGATCGTACGCCATCGTCGGGAAAGACGACGGCCGGCTGTGGATCGAGAAGACCGACTACGATCCGTTCACCGAAGGCGCCGCTCCCCCGCCCGCCGATTCGATCGAACGCATTATCGAGCAGGAACGCGAGAAGAGCGACCAGGCGAACCGGAAGTTCGAACGGCTCATCGAAGACCCGCCCGAAGTACGTCCTGAGGATCGACGAGACTTTTGGGACTGATCGCGAAGCCGTCGACCGATGCCGCGCCTTCGCGTTCGCTCCTCGCCACACCGTGGCGTTCCGCTTTCCGTGCGCTCTTGGCCTCGCTGCTCGTCGGCTTGGCGACAGCGTGCAGCGGCGGCGGATCCGAACCCGTCCGCGGGATCGTCCTGATCACGCTCGACACGACGCGTATGGACCGTCTCTCGTGCTACGGGGACGCGGCACCGAGCACCCCCGCCATCGACCGCCTGGCCGACACGGGGTATCGATTCACCCACGCGATCTCGTCGGCGTCCCAGACGCTGCCTTCGCACGCCGCGATCCTGTCGGGCGCCTACCCCCACGTCCACGGTGCGCGATCCAACGGCGTCTATCGCCTCTCGGACGACGTCCTGACGCTGCCGGAGATCTTCGCCGACCGCGGCTACGCGACGGCGGCGTTCGTCTCCGCGGTGGTCCTCGAGGCGCGCTACGGTCTCGATCAGGGCTTCGACGTTTACGACGACGAGATGGAGGATCCGCTCGTCGTCGACGGGCCGAATCGACTCGAGGAAGAGCTCGACGCGCTACAGCGCGCGGGTGTCGACACGGGCTACTTCTGGCACACGGCGCGCAAGTACGAGGAGTACCAGCGCCGCGCGGCGTCCGTGACGACGCGCGCGCTCGCCTGGCTTGCCGACACCGGCGACGAGCCGTTCTTCCTCTGGACGCACTACTTCGACCCGCACGGGCCGTACGATCCGCCCGAGGAGTTCGCGACGGCAGCCGGCGGCGGCGCCCGCGGACAGACCGATCCGAGTTTCGACCGACGACGCCTCCCGCACTATCAACTCCTGCCGGGACTCACGACGTACGGCGACTTCCTCGAGGCGTATCACGGCGAGATCCGCTACACCGATTCCCAAATCGGACGACTGCTCGAAGGCCTCGAGTCGCTCGGGCTCGCCGACTCGACGCTCATCGTGCTCACGGCCGACCACGGCGAGAGCCTCGACGAGAACGGCTACTACTTCCAGCACGGCGACTTCGTCTTCGACTCCGAACTGCGCGTGCCGCTCCTGATCCGCCCGCCGGGTGGGCTACCGGCGTCGCGCGACATCACCCCGATCGTTTCGACCGTGGACGTCTTTCCGACACTGCTCGAGCTCGCCGGCTTGCCCGATGCCCCGCCCGCGCCGAGCGGCCGATCGATCGTGCCCGCGATGGAGGCTCGCCACTTCGAGGAGCGCCCCGTGTACTCGGAGGCGTACATCGCCGAGGTCGTGAAATCGGGCGACGTCTACCGTTCGCTCCGCACGCGATCGACGAAGCTCATGGCGCTCGGGACCCTCGAGACCGACTCGCCGCGCGCGTGGGCCTACGATCTCGTCAACGACCCTCGAGAGGCCTCCCCGATCGCGTTCACGCAAGCATCCGCCGTGCGTCGCGAAGAGATGGATTCGATGCTCGCCGAGCTGCGTCGGATCGCGTCGCTGCCCGCGATTCCGAACGAGGAGTCGCACGTCCCGCTGGACGACGAACGGCGGCGGCAACTCGAAGCGCTCGGGTATCTCGAGCCCAGGGACGACGGCCCCAAGTAAACGCGGATACCGTAAACGCGGAAACCGACGTCGCCCCGCCGTGCCGTCACCCGTCGACGAGTCCGATCCCGAGATCCATGACGTTGGTCCCTGTCGGTCCCGTACGCAGCAATCCGTCGAGCGCCTCGAAGTAGCGGTACGAATCGTTGCGCTCGAGGAAGTCCCGCGCATCGAGCCCGAGGCGTTCGCCCGCGCGCGCGGTGTCGCCGTCGACGATCGCTCCGGCAGCGTCGGTCGGCCCGTCCGTTCCATCGGTCCCGGCCGCGAGCAGCGTCACCCCGTCGCGCTCCCCGAGCGCCATCGACGCCGCGAGCGCGACCTCGAGGTTCCGGCCCCCGAGCCCACTTCCGCGCACCGTTACCGTCGTCTCGCCCCCGAAGAGCAAGCACGCACGCTCGCCCTCGCGCGCCGCATCGCGGACCGCGAGGAGCCGGGCGACGAAATCCCGCGCGACGTCGCGTGCTTCGCCTTCGACACGCGCCGAAACGATCGTCACGGGATCGCGGCCCAGGGCGCGCGCCTGCGTAGCGGCCGCTTCGAGCGCGTCGCGATTCGAGGCCACGACGTGGTGCTCCACGCGCGAAAGCCGGGGATCGTCGGGACGCGGCGGCTCGTCGACGCCCCCGCGCACGCCGGCCGCGAATCGATCGCGCACCGACGCGGGAATCTCGTGATCGGCGAGCCGTTCGCGCAGGATCGTGGTCGCCTCGGCGAACGAACTCGCGCCGCCGTAGGTGGGACCCGATCCGATGGTCGCGAGATCGTCGCCGACGACGTCGGAGATCGCGAGCGTCACGACCCGAGCCGGGGCCGCGGCGAGGGCGAGCCCTCCCGCCTTCATCGTCGAGACACGCGCGCGCACGACGTTCATCTCGTGGATCGTCGCGCCCGATCGAAGCATAGCGTCGGTCAGAGCCGTCTCGT
>JAUIME010000409.1 GCA_030433195.1 bacterium | reverse complement strand
CCGCATCGCGTGGCGCAGCTGACTCAGTGGCTCAGTTGACTCACATGGCAGGTCTGGAGGGATTCGAACCCCCAACCCCCGGTTTTGGAGACCGGTGCTCTACCAATTCGAGCTACAGACCTGCGCGTATCTCGTCGCCGCGCACTCTACGTGTGCGCGGATTCATGACCTCGTGCTGCAGCTCTCTCGATCGCCGAAGACACACGGCGCGAGCGACGACTGCAAAACGCGAAGCTGCCGAGGGCACGAATCCGCGCCCCCGGCACCCTTTTGTGACTCGTTCGGTACTCTCGTACCGGTAGTTACTCGTAGATCTTCGTCACGACGCCGGCGCCCACGGTGTGGCCGCCTTCACGGATCGCGAAGCGAAGGTTCTCTTCCATGGCGATCGGCATGATCAGCTTGACGCGCAACTTGATGTTGTCGCCCGGCATGACCATCTCGACGCCTTCGGGCAGCGTCGTGTCGCCCGTCACGTCCGTGGTGCGGAAGTAGAACTGCGGACGGTAACCCTTGAAGAACGGCGTGTGACGGCCGCCTTCGTCCTTCGTCAGCACGTAGACCTCACCTTCGAAGTCGGTGTGCGGCGTGATCGATCCCGGCTTCGAGATGACCTGGCCACGCTCGATGTCGTCCTTCTTCACCCCGCGAAGGAGCAGACCGACGTTGTCACCGGCCTGGCCCTGATCGAGCGTCTTGCGGAACATCTCGACCCCGGTGCACACGGTCTTCGTGGTCGCTTCGCGGATGCCGACGATGGCGACCTCGTCTCCGACGTTGACGATTCCGCGCTCGACACGACCCGTCGCCACGGTTCCACGACCTTCGATCGAGAAGACGTCTTCGATCGGCATCAGGAACGGCTTGTCGACGTCACGCTCCGGCGTCGGGATGTAGTCGTCGACGGCCTGCATGAGCTCGTAGATGCACTGGTACTCATCGGCGTCGGCCGAATCCGACTCGCTCGAGAGCGCGCCGAGCGCCGAACCGCGAACGACGGGAATGTCGTCGCCCGGGAACTCGTACTTCGACAGGAGCTCGCGGACTTCCATCTCGACGAGGTCGAGCAGTTCGGGATCGTCGACGGTGTCGCACTTGTTCAGGAAGACCACGATGGCCGGCACCATCACCTGACGGGCGAGCAGGATGTGCTCACGCGTCTGCGGCATGGGGCCGTCGGCAGCACTACAGACGAGGATCGTCCCGTCCATCTGCGCCGCACCCGTGATCATGTTCTTGATGTAGTCGGCGTGGCCCGGGCAGTCGACGTGCGCGTAGTGACGCGTCTCGGTTTCGTACTCGACGTGCGACACGTTGATGGTCACACCGCGCGCGCGCTCTTCAGGCGCGTTGTCGATGGTGTCGAAAGCCCGGAATTCGGATCCGGTCTTGATCGCAAGGGCCTTGGTGATCGCCGCGGTCAACGTCGTCTTTCCGTGGTCCACGTGCCCGATCGTGCCGATGTTCACGTGCGGCTTCGACCGAACGAATGTTTCCTTGGCCATCTCTCACTACCTCCTAGTCGTCCCTATGCGATCCAACCGTTGGATCGTTGCTGTCTTCGCCCGACCGCCGACTCGACCCCCGCGGCCAACCCACGTGACGGGGACCCGGAATCACGACGACCGACCCAATATTCCGATGGAGCTGCTGATGGGACTTGAACCCATGACCTCTTCCTTACCAAGGAAGTGCTCTACCACTGAGCTACAGCAGCGTGACTCTTTTCACCCTTCGCCAGCTCGACCACACCGCCGGCTCCCGACACCAGGACGGGGGCACGACTCAGCCGCGAGCGAGGCAACTCGCTCGAAAGAGCGGGCGGAGGGAATCGAACCCTCACAACCAGCTTGGAAGGCTGGGGCTCTACCATTGAGCTACGCCCGCGCGTGGTACGGCTCGCACGATCCTGCTCTCGCGCCTCGGCACGGGCTTCTCGCCCCGCGCATCGACCCGATTCTTTCCTGCCATTCGTTCCTGCTATACCCGCATCCCGGGCGAAGCGCCCGAGACTCTACTACTTCGTGTCCGCCGTCGCCAACATGCAAAGTGGTGGCCAGGGAAGGATTCGAACCTCCGAAGGCTATGCCAGCAGATTTACAGTCTGCCCCCTTTGACCGCTCGGGAACCTGGCCACTCGTGCACGACGCGCCTACCTGTGAGCCTATCTGTGGACGAGGCGAGGAGATACGGGACCCGGCCACGGCTCGAAAGCGGAGTGCCCGACCGCCAGACCGACGGACGAGGAGCCCACAGACAAGAAGAACCGCGACACCGTACTTCCCTCAGGAAGTACCCCCGAAAGGACCGCCGCCTCGAAAGTGCTACAAACTCTTACCTATCGCGTATTTCCTGACTTCTTGCCTGATTCGGTTGCGCGGGTTCGAACCTCGTTCGAACTCGCAACCGTCGATGCTGATGCTGATTCGGCTTCGACTACATGACCTCGACGCGAAGCCGACCTACGGCGCCGCCGTGGAGCTAGCGGAGGGAGTCGAACCCACAACCGTCCGCTTACAAGGCGGGTGCTCTACCGTTGAGCTACGCTAGCCTGAGCGCGACGTGGAATGCAAAACGTTAGATGCTAATATCCGGCTTGGTACTGTCAAGATCAAAACGGACAAAAACTGTGCCCACCGGATCGCGGCTCCCGAGGGTCGCCGCGGTCACGCAGATTCGCCGTCGACGGGCACCGCGATCTCCTCGAACGGGACCTCGATCGACATCGCACCCACGGAGACCGACACCGTCCTCTTGTCGCGGCTCACGCGTTTCACGCGCCCCTTCTGCCGGTACTTGGGGATCGTGACCCAATCTTCCTTCTTGAGCCGTTTGAGGTAACGCTCGCGTCGCTCGCTGAGCGGCGTCGCCCGGACCTGCGCTTCGATCTTCTCGACGAGCGCGTCCACTGCCGGCTGCACGGTGCCCGGGGCTTGCCGCAGCGCTTGGATCTCCGGCTCGACCGCCGCTGCGAACGCGCGGAGCCGCCGATCGAGCTCCCGATCCGCTTCGTCGGTGACGATCCCGGTGCGCCGCTCGAGATCCTCGCGCAGTTCCTCGCTGCGCTCGCGGTCCTTCGAGGCGCGGTCGAGCTCTTCGGCCGCCGCGTCCGCGCGGCGCTCCGCGCGCTTGAGCGTCTCTTGAAGCTCGTCGACGAGCTCCCCCGTACCGTCCGATTCGCGCCTCGCGAGCTCTTCCTTCGCTCGTTCGACCACTCCCTCCGGCAACCCCATCCGTCGCGCGATGGTGACGGCGTTCGAGTTCCCGGGCTGGCCGATGAGGAGCCGATACGTCGGAGCGAGCGTCTCGACGTCGAACTCGACCGAAGCGTTGCAGGCATCCGCGTTTCGGTAGGCGTAGGTCTTCAGGCTCCCGATATGCGTCGTGATGATCGCGAGCGATCCCGCATCCCGCAAGAAGTCGAGAATGCCCGTGCCGAGCGCCGCGCCCTCGGCGGGATCGGTTCCCGCACCGAGTTCGTCGAGAAGCACCAGGCTACGGCCGGCTGCCTCCGCGAGGATCTCGCGGATGTTGCGCATGTGCGCCGAAAAGGTCGACAGACTCTGCTCGAGGCTTTGTTCGTCGCCGATGTCGGCTCCGATGTGACCGAAGACGGGCATCGAAGAACCCGAGGCGACCGGGAGGTGCATCCCGCATTGGTGCATCACCGCGAGAAGCCCGACCGTCTTCAGGACGACCGTCTTGCCTCCCGTGTTCGGGCCCGTCACGATCAGCAAGCGGAAGTCGCCGCCCAATCGCACGTCGACGGGCACCACCTCCCCCGCCGACTCGGATTCCGCGGCATTCTCGTGCAGCACGAGAAGCAAGGGATGCCGAGCGCGACGCAGCACGATCGCGTGCTCGTCGACCGTCACGGGCTGCAGGTCTCCGCGCACACTGTAGGCGGCCATGGCCGCGTGCAAATCGATCTCGGCCGCGGCTTCGAGCATGCGCAGCAGATCCGACTCGCAGTCGAGCAGGTCCCGCGTGATCTCGATCAGAATACGGCTGATCTCGCGGCGCTCCTGCGCGCGCAAGTCCGCGAGCTTGTTGCCGAGCGCGATCGTTTGTTCGGGTTCGACGAAGACCGTGTTCCCCGACTGCGAAGAGTCGTGGATCATGCCCTTCACGTGCCCGCGACTCTCGGCCTTGACCGGCAAGACATGGCGCCCGTTGCGGTAGTACGACCGCGCCTCGCGAAGCACGCTCCGGACGGACGCGGTGGAGATGAGCGCGCGCATGCGCTCGTCGATGTCGGACTCGACATGGCGAATCGCCCGCCGCGTCTCGGCCAAACGCGGACTCGCCTCGTCGCGAATGCGGCCGCGCGAGTCGACCGTCAGATCGAAGCGGCCGAGCAAAGACTCGAAGTCCGCGATCCCGTCCGCGAGCGTCGCGAGACGCGGGGTCTGCCCGCGGAATCCGTCGAGCGCAGCGCGCAACGCCGTAGCCGACTCCAAGGTCTCCTTGAACGCGAGGATCTCGGACTCGTCGACCGGTTGCCCCCGATGATGGAGACTTCGAAGAACCGGCCCTAGATCGTGAAGTCCGGCCAGCGGCAGTCGCTCTCCCGCATCGGCGAGCCACTTCGCCTCGGTCGTACAACTCACTCGCCGAACCACGACCTCGACATCCGTGGAGGGCGCGAGGGTCCGGCAACGACTTCGGCCAAGCGGCGACGCACAGTAGGTCTCGAGGTATTCGACGAGCCTGGGAAATTCGAGGATCGAGAGGACGTGCTCGTTCATGAGCCGAGCACGACCTCGAGCCCTACGTGACGCGGCGAGGACGCCGATGCGTGGTCGTTGCCGCGCTCGATCTCGCGGTGGCCCGACGCGCCGCAGCCGTACCCGTCGCGGCGACACCGCCGAGCGACGCGGGATCTACCGGAAGTCATCCCCGCTCTTCTCCCACCAGGACTCCCAGCGTCGCACGACTTCGGCGCGTGCGCTCGAGCTCGAGCGCTGCTTCATTCCGAAGTCCTTCCGCGTGATGCGTTGCAGAGCCTCGTCTGCCGCGAAGACGACCGAGGGTGCGGAGTCACGCAACGCCCGCACGAGGAACCCGACCGCTTGTTTCGAGTCGTAGGTTCCCAGCACGTTGGCGGCGAACTCGCGAACGACGAAATCCTCGTCGTCGAGCAGCACCTCGGCGATGACGGGCAGGTGCTCGACGTCACCTCGACGACCGAGTTCGACGAGCGCCGCGAAGCGCTGACCGGCCTCGGCGGATCCCAACTTGTCGAGGATGCCTTGCAGCTCCGGATCGACCGTTTCGGCCGATTTCGCCCCCTTCGTCATGGAGCGAATGACCATCTACAAGGTCGGCGCGCACGACCACGGTCCGA
>JAUIME010000408.1 GCA_030433195.1 bacterium | reverse complement strand
CTGCCGATCGCGATGTGCGTGCGCTGGCCTACGCCAACTACGGCTTCGGCGGAACCGGCGCCGGCGCGCAGACGACGCAACACGAGGTCTTCCGGCTCGCCGGCTTGCGCAACGTGCTCGCCGAAGCGGGAGACGTCGGCATCGCGCCGCTCGACTTCGAAGACGTGCTCGCGCTCGACCCCGACCTCATCGTGGTGAGTCATCGCGAGGACACGGGTGTCGGCGTCACCGAAGATCTTCTGCTCGCGGAGCCGACGCTTCGCGGTCTGCGTGCGGTCCGCGAACGACGGATCGTTTCGCTCCCCGCGCGCCACTTCTTCACGGTTTCGCAGGAGATCCTCGAAGGCGGTGAAGCCCTGGCGGATTTGCTCGAAGGGCGTGACTTCTCGACAGCGGCGACACCCGATGCCGAGTCACGTGACGAGGTGCCATGAAGCTCGACCGCGCTCCGAAGATCCCCGCCGCGGTGCTGTTCGGCGTCCTCCCGCCCGCGCTGCTGCTGCTGGTGCTCGGCTCGGTCCGTTACGGATCGTCGGGCGCCGGCCCGGACAGCCTCGGCGCGATGTTCGCGGGCTTGCTCGGGGCGTTCGGTCTCGACGCGCTCGCACCCGGCGCACCGCTCGATTCGACAACACAAGCGATCGTCGAGCTTCGACTGTGGCGTGCGCTCACGGCCGCCGGAGTCGGCGGGGCGCTCGGCGTCTCGGGCGCGCTGCTGCAAGGCCTGCTGCGCAACGGCCTCGCGTCGCCGACGATTCTCGGCGTCAACGCGGGCGCGAGCCTCGGCGCGTCGATCGGCATCATCTTGATGGGCGGCTACGGACCGCGACTGCTGCTCGGCCTTACCGAGCAGAACCCCTCGGTGCTGCCGGCCGTGTTCGCATTCCTGGGTGCGCTCGGCGTGTCGTTTCTCGTACTCACGCTCGCATCGCACGGAAGCCGCGTCTCGGTCCCGACGCTGCTGCTCGTCGGCATCGCCATGAACACGTGCCTCGGTGGATTGCTGAGCGCGATCCAATCGCTGACGCTCGAAGACTACGAGCTCTCGCGCGCCATCATCTCGTGGAACTTCGGCAACCTCGACGACAAGTCGGCGACGCACGTCGTGATTCTCGCCGTCGGGCTCCTCGCCACTTCGCTCACCCTGCCTTTCCTCGCGCTGGAGCTCGATCTGTTTCGCGGCGGCGAAGAAGACGCCGAAGCCGTCGGCGTGAACGCGCAGCGCGTGAAGATCCTCGCGGTCGGCGCCGCCGCGCTGTCGGCGGCCGTCGCCACCGCGGTCGCGGGACAAGTCGCGTTCGTCGGTCTCATCGTGCCGCACGTCATCCGGCTCCTCGTCGGCTCGGGGCATCGTTCGCTGCTGCCACTGTCGATCCTCGGCGGCGCGGTGTTCCTGCTCGGCGCCGAGTTCGCGCAGCTCGTGCTGCTCGGCGAACGCGCGATGCGCCCGGGCGTTCTCATGTCACTTCTCGGCGGACTGTTCTTCCTGGCGCTGCTCCTTCGCAATCGCAAGGAGCTGCAATCATGGTAAAGCCCCTCTGCGCGACCGGCGTCGCGTTCGCCTACGAGCCCGGGGATCCGATCCTTCGCCACGTCGACCTGCGCCTCGAGCCCGGCGAGCTCCTCGCGTTGATCGGCCCGAACGGCGCCGGCAAGACGACGTTGATTCGCGTGCTCGCGGGCATCTTCGACGCCGACGCGGGCGACGTCCGCATCGGCGACCGCCCTCTCGCGACACTGTCCACACGCGAACGCGCCCGAGACATCGCGCTCGTCCCTCAAGAGCTCGGCCTCCCGGGCGACGTCACCGTAGAGACGTTCGTCGAAGGCGGACGTTACGCACATCTCGGATTCTTTCGCCGCGCGACGCCCGAGGACCGGCAAGCCGTCGACCGGGCCCTCGCCGCCACCGAGCTTACCGAGCTTCGCGAACGCCGACTCGCCGAGATGTCGAGCGGCCAACGTCAGCGCGTACTCATGGCGCGCGCCATCGCGCAGGAAGCCGGCACGCTGCTCGTCGACGAGCCCACCGCCTCGCTCGACGCGCGACACCAGATCCAGACCTTCGAACACCTGCTCGACCTCGTGCGAGACGGACACGCAGCCCTCGTCATCACCCACGAGCTCAACCTCGCGAGCCAGTTCGCAACGCGCGTCGCACTCCTTCACGAAGGTCGTATCGCCGCGACGGGCACGCCGACCGAGATCATCCGGCCCGAAGTGCTCGAACCGGTCTACGGCAGCGACCTGCACTACGGCGAACTCGCGACGAGTCCGTGGAACGAGCCGCGACCGTTCGTCGTCCCATGGAAGCGCGGCTGAACCGAAGCCCTCGCTTGCGGATGCGGATCGCCCCCCGCGATTGCTATACCTCGCCTTTCGACCCCTCCCCCGAACGAAGGATGACGACCATGCCGAAGAACGTCGACTGGTACTACCACCGCGGCGGCTGAACGTCCTGCACCCGTGCCTCCAAGTTTCTGGAGGACTCCGGTGTGGACGTGAAGGAGAAAGTGTCCGCGAGCAAGAAACTCGACGCGAGCGCCGCGCGCGATCTGCTCGCCGATGCGAGCAAGCTCATCGCCGCCAAGGGCAAGAAGGTGACCGAGTTCAAGAAGTCCGAGCTCGATTCGGACGACGCGGTCGCCGCGATGCTCGGCCCGACCGGCAACCTGCGCGCCCCCACCCTACGCGTCGGCAAGACCCTCCTCGTCGGCTTCGACGCGGAAACCTACGAGGGCGTATTGGGGTAGCCTCCTCGCGGCCGTGACTCTTCGCGGTCGGAAAAGCCCGAGCCCGCCCAACCATCGTAAGCAGCTGCACACCTTACTGGATACACACTTCCGTTGACGACAACGAAGATTATGTAGTTGCAACATAATGTTTCAGGTGCATATTATTCGGAGTCATGCGACTCCAATTCCTGAACCGACACAACGAACGTCGACGGCTCTCGCGGGCCCTGGGATCCAACGAATCGACCCTGGTGGTCCTGTTCGGGCGGCGTCGATGCGGTAAGTCTCGGTTGATCGAGGAGGTCGTTCCGGAATCCGCGATCTCCTTCGTCGGTGACGACCGAGAGGCAAGCCTGCAGAGGCGCGCCCTCGCGAGCGAGATCGGGTCTCGAATCGCGGGTTTCGACCAGGTCGTCTATCCCGACTGGGATGCCCTGCTGCAGCGATTCTGGAAAGACGCCCCCGCCGATGCGGTTCTCGTGCTCGACGAGTTCCCGAACCTCGTCAAGGCATCCCCCGAGCTTCCCAGCTTGCTGCAGAAGCTCAACGACGAGCATCGAGAACCACCGATCCATCTCGTCCTCTGCGGCTCGTCTCAACAGATGATGCAAGGGCTGGTGCTCGATCGCACGGCCCCCCTCTACGGACGCGCCAACGAGATCCTCCGAATCGAGCCCCTCTTGCCGGGTTGGATCACCGAGGCCTTCCCACAGTTCGATCCGATCGGGGCGGTCGAGGCCTACTCGGTCTGGGGCGGCGTTCCGCGCTACTGGGAACTCGCCAAGGACGAGGAGAGTCTGCCGCGAGCGATTCGAGATCTCGTGATCGACCCGCTCGGAGTGCTTCACGAAGAGCCTGCTGCACTGCTCCGGGACGACCTCCGTGACGTGACGCAGGCCGCCTCGATCTTGAGCTTGATCGGACGAGGTTGCCACCGGCTCTCTGAGCTCGCATCGCGTTTGGAAAAACCCGCTTCGTCGCTCTCGCGCCCGATGCAGAGGCTATTCGATCTTGGACTCGTGCAGCGGGAGCAACCCTTCGGTGCCGACCCGAGATCGGGGAAGCGTTCCCTCTATCGAATCGCCAACCCGTTCCTTCGGTTCTGGTTTCGCTACGTCGAACCCGAACGATCGCGGGTCACCGCAGGGGCGGTCGATGCGGTGGTCGAGCACGTCATCGGCCAACTCGCGGGTCACGTTGCGGCGACATGGGAAGACTTGGCCCGGAACAGCGTGATACACCTCGAGGAACTCGGCTCCGATTGGGAGCCCGCCCAAAGATGGTGGGGACCGGGGCTCGACCACTCCCCGCTCGAGATCGACGTGCTGTCGACGAGCCGCAGTACGAGCGAGGTCCTCGTCGGCGAAGTCAAATGGACCGACGAGCCGGACGTCCCGACACTTCTCCAGCAACTCGATGCCAAGATCGAACGACTTCCCCTCGCGGCCGGACGCCCGATCCGCCGAGCCTTGTGGCTCAAGAGCACAAACTCTCGAACGAAGAAGGCTCTTCTCGTCCGTCCCCACGAGGTTCTCGAAGTGTTGCGTTGAGGAACCCGAGCCGTGCGGATGCGACGGCGCCCTACTCCCCCGCCCGGCGCGCCCTACTCGCGCGCGCCGGGGGTGATTTCGAACGTCAGCCGTTCGCGTCCGCGCATGACGACGATCGTCGTGGCTTCGCCGACCTTCAGGCTGTCGAGGGCGTGGCTGTAGTCGTAGATGTTCTCGACCTTCTTGCCCGCGAGTTCCACGATGACGTCGTCGGCTCGGACGCCGGCTTTGTGGGCCGACCCGCCGTTGCGGACGCCCTCGAGCTTCACGCCCGGCGTCTCGCCTTCGATGTACGACGGGACGGTACCCAGCGAGACGGGCGCGTTGCCGCGCGCCGCCGCCGGCGCGGGAGCGACGACTTCGACGTAGTCGGGCGGGATCGGCGAAAGCGCGACGCCGCGCGCGACCATCGCGACGAACCGCGTGATGCGGACCATCTCGGCGTACTCGAGCAGATCGGGCGTATCGCGCGGCGTGTGGTAGTCACCGTGCACGCCCGTGAAGAACGACAGCACCGGAACACCCTGGAGGTAGAAGCTCGTCGCGTCGGTCGGCAGGTACGGATCGTCGGAGATGACGAGCGGCAGACCGACCGGCGCATTGCGTCGCTCGATCTCGCGCGGCCAGACCTTGCTCGATCCGACACCGTTGACGATGAGCTTCTCGTCGAAGCGGCCGATCATGTCGAGATTGAGGTTCGCGGAAATGGCGCTTCGCAAGTGGTCGGGATTCCCGAGCGCTTGCCGTAGCGTCGTCACGAAGTGCTTCGATCCGAGAAGGCCCATCTCTTCGCCCGACCAGGCGGCGAACACGAGGTCGCGCTCGAGCGGCAGTCGGTCTTGACGGTGCAGCGACACGAGATACTCGGCAATCTCGAGCACCGCGGCGACGCCCGATGCGTTGTCGTCGGCGCCGTAGTGGATCTGACCCTTCTCGCCTTCGCGCGCGAGCGAGTTCCCGCCCGCGCCGCGGCCGAGATGGTCGACGTGCGCGCCGATGACGAGCGCACCGCGACGCGCGCCGTTACCGCCCGCGCGCAGCCGCCCGAGGACGTTGCGACCCGTGCGCGTCTCTTGG
>JAUIME010000407.1 GCA_030433195.1 bacterium | reverse complement strand
GTTCAAAGGCCCGGACGGCCTCGACTTCACGAAGCTCTGGTGGACCCTCGCGGCGATCGGCGCGGTGACGACGGTGCTCGTCGCAGCGTTCTTCCGAGACGAGACGAAAGACGCGGAGACGGAGGCATGATGCAGATGCGGATCGTTTGGGTATGCGCGGCGCTCGTCGTCGCGGTGGGGGGCGGTGGCTGCGTATCCACGTCCACGGAGTGCGAGACCTGTCGCATCCCGTCCGCCGACGAGCCCGCCACAAACACCGGTAACGATCTCTCGCAAGCCGTCGACGCTCCGAGCCACAACACACTGACCGAGGCCGAGCGTGCGGCCGGGTGGCGACTCTTGTTCGATGGCACCTCGACCGACGCGTGGCGCGGCTATCGCGCCGAAACGTTCCCCGAACAGGGGTGGCGCGTCGCGAACGGCATGCTCGAACACACGGCCGGCGGCGGGGGCGGCGACATCATCACGAAGGACGCCTTCGACGACTTCGAGTTCCGCACCGAGTGGCGCGTCGCCGAGGGCGGCAACTCGGGCATCATGTACCTCGTCGACGAGGAAGGCCGCGCATCGTGGCAGAGCGGCCCCGAGATGCAAGTCCTCGACGACGCCAAGCACGCCGACGGCAAGAATCCGCTCACGTCGGCCGGTGCACTGTACGCGCTCGTCGCCGCACCGCGCGGCATCGTGAAGCCCGCAGGCGAGTGGAACAGCGCCCGCATCCGCTTCGAAGACGGCGTCGTCGAACACTGGCTGAACGGCGAACGCATCGTCCGCATCGACCTCGATGGCGAGGAGTTCGCGCAACTCGTCGCCAAGAGCAAGTTCGCCTCGATGCCACGCTTCGCGAAGAACCGCCGCGGCCACATCGCGCTGCAGGATCACGGCGATCTCGTGCAATACCGCAACATCGCGATCCGCGAGCTCTGAGCCGAGCGGCGATGATCCGGCTCAGTAGCGGATCCGGAGGTCACGGAAGGTCGCGGTGCCGCCGTCGAGCAGGATGCCGACGCGTCCGCGTAGGGATTGGGGATCGAAGCGTCGTTCGCCGATGGCGATGTCGTTCGCGTAGTAGCGCACGAGGCCGGACTCGTCGACGTCGACGGCGAGCGTGAAGCGCGACCGTGACGATTCGGCGAGGGCGGCGAGTCGTTCGCGGGCCAGGGGGCCGCGCTCGGGGGTGCGGCGCAGGATCGCGCCTCGGCCGTCGACGAAGAAGCGCGATTCGCCGCTGTCGACGGAAGATCCGAACAGGAGCCCGACTCGGGCGGGTCGCTGTTTGCCGTCGAGTTCGAACGTGACTTCATAGCGATACGGGATTCGTGGCGGGGTCGCGAGGCGTGCGGTGCGCGTACGCAGGGCCGAGCCGCGAACGATGCCGGCTCCCGCTCCGTCGAATCCCGTCGTGTCGATCCACTCGGTGAGTCGCGCCGAGGTCGGGAGAGGACGCCAACGGCGCACGTCGTCGTCGCTGTCGCTGTCGGATCCGCCCTCGGGGGATCGGCCCGCGCCGAGCGCGGCACGCGCGGCAGCGAGGCCGGGATGCTCGCCGATCGCGGTGATCGCATCGCGGACCAGGAACGCCGCGTGGCGACGGTACCCCTCGTCGACGAGTTGCACGACCGCGGCGGTGACCTCGTTCGCGAGCTCGCTCTCGTCGGCATCGAGCTGGACGGCGAATGCGCGGCTGGCCTTGCGGATCCGCTCGATGCAGTCCTTCTCGAGCGGGGTGCGCTTCGTGGGTGACTCGCGGCGCATCAACCGCACGGCGCGCCGGTACTCGAGGATCGCCGCGTCGATCGACTCGCGATCTTCGAACAGCCGACCGAGCGCCACGTGCGCCGCGATTCGGCTCGCGGTGTCGTCGTGGCGCAAGCGCAGCGCGTCTTGGTATCGCGCGATCGCGAGCTGCGGTCGCCCGTGGTGCGCGGCCGCCGCGGCTTCGCGGACGAGCGCTCGCGCCGCGGCTTCAGGAGGGCCGTCTCGTTCCGCGGCCATCGTTCGGATCCACGCTCGGAACCGGCGCTCGAAGTCTTCGAACGACTCGACGGCATCGCCCTCGATCCCCTCGATGAACGCGCGATCGAACCGGACTTCGGGCGCCATGCGTGAGGGCGTCCGATACGACGTCACGAGCTCGAAGTACGCGTCGCGATAGATCGGGAGCAGCGTCGAATCGGTGTAGTGCAGCAGGAAGTACACGATCCCCCAGCCGACGGCGTAGTACTCGCGCGGATAGCGTCGGACGGACTCGACCGCGATCACTTGGCGAAGTGTCGGGGTGCCGCGGTCGAGCGTGTCGAGGAGCGCGCGCAGGCGGCGTTCGGGAATGCGGTCGGGGCGCACGATGCCCGCGCCGCGGAGCGTCGCCCCTTCGAAGTACGTCGACGTGCCTTCGAGAATCCACGGCGGAACCTTGGCGTAGGAGATCCGATCCGTGAACTGATGCGAGGCTTCGTGGAACAACGTCGCCCAGAGATCGGAGAAGGGCAGACCGACCGACGTCGGGTCGTACGCGGCCACGCGACGCGTCTGCGGATCGAAGAAGGCCTCGATCGAGAAATCGGCGACCTTCTCACGCTTGCGGAACTCGTCGCGCGTGCGATACAGCGCGATCGTGCACGATCCCGGCGAACGCAGATCGAGCGGCTCGAAGAACGCCTCGTAGAACGGACGGATCGATTCGAGCGCGCGCGACACCGCGAGCCCCTTCTCGTAGCCCGCATTCGTCACCACGGTGTAGTTCGGCCCCTCGATGCGGTCGGCGTCCTTCCACTCGCGATGCGATCCGTCGCGCGCCTCGATCGTCGCACGGTCGGTGTCGAGCAGCAGGTCGTAGCCGCGCAAGTCGAGATCGGACTCGCGAAGCGCGCGCGCCGCCTCGGGCTCGGCCAGCATCCTCCGAATTTGCCGATCGGCCTTCGCAGCGAGCGGCGTCCCGTCGAGCCGCGAAAACAAGTCGATCGCGTTCGCGGGCAACCGACTCCGCCGCGCATACTCCCCGAGCGAATAGAGACTGTCGAAGTGCGCCGCGATCGACGCCTGCGCCTTCCCACCGAGCGGGTCGAGCCGCTCGAGCCGCCTCCCGAGCGCCCACTCGAGCGAAGCGAACCGCGAATCCGACGCCGCGAGATCCAGCGCATGCCGCGCGTACCACAACGCCCGATCGAGATCGCCGGTCGCCACCGCCGCCCTTGACGCGAGATCGAGCAACCGCGGATCGTCGACCGCCTCGAGCGCCTCACGAGCGAACTCGAGCGCTTGCTGCGGTTGCTCGGCTTCGAGCATCGCAGCCCCGCGTTCGACGGTAGCCTCGACGCTCGCGATCCCCGTGATCGGGGAGCGCATCTGGGACGCCGCCATGCCGAGGAACAGAGTGACGAATGCCGCCGCGAGCAGCGCGCGAGACGTGCGCTGCAAAGAAAACGACCGGATCGCAGATATGGCTTCATCGGTGCTCACGAGCCGATTCTAGCCGATCGAAGCCGGCGGTTGAACCGGGCGTCTTCTCGGATGTACTCCGTGAAGGGGCTCATTCCTCGGTCTGTCCCCAGCTTTCCGAGAAGAGCTCGTAGTTCGGATGCGAGCGTACGGCGGCGATGAAGCGTCGTGCGTCGCATGTCGCGTCAGGCTCGTTGCCGAGCTTCAAACGGAACTGCCTAGACAACTCGTCCACGAAGTCCGCCCACTCTCGAATGGGGGGAGGAGACGAACGGGCCAGCGTGAAGCGGAGGTATAGGTAGGCAAGCTCGCCTCTCTCGTCGCCGATATCGACTTCGATCTCTTTCTCGAGCCCGAAGATGGACTCGACGGTTCCGTGTCGAAACGTGTCGGCGAGTTCAGATGCTGCGAAACCTCGTTTCTCCAACCAAGCTCGAACTTCGTGGACCTCGACGGGAAGAGCGTCGGGTTCGAGTGAGGGAGCGGCCGAGAGGACGCGAGCATCCTGCGCCGGACTCCGCTTCGGTTCGACGTAACGCTTCCATCGCGGGGGATAGAAGAACAGCGACACTTGGTTCACGGCCATCGAAATCGACAGGCTACCGGGTTTCGGTTTCTTCTTGCACCCGATTCGTGATCGAGCCGATTCCCGCGACTTCGACGCGCACCTCGTCGCCGTCGGCGAGGAAGACGGGCGGGTCGAGGTAGCAGCCGACGCCGCCCGGCGTGCCTGTGGGGATGACGTCGCCCGGTTCGAGGGTGACGCTTTGCGACAGGCGGCTCACGAGGGTCGGGATGTCGAAGATGAGGTGGCGCGTGTTCGAGTCTTGGCGCGGTTCGCCGTTCACGAACGATCGGACGTCGAGGTCGTGAGGATTCGCGACCTCGTCCGCGGTGACGATGCAGGGGCCCATCGGGCAGAACGTGTCGAGGCCCTTGGCGCGCGACCATTGCTTGTCGGACTTCTGGAGGTCGCGGGCTGTGACGTCGTTGACGACGGTGTAGCCGTAGACGTGATCGAGGGCGCTTTCGACCGGGATGTCGCGGCCGGAGCGACCGATGACGATGGCGAGCTCGGCTTCGTAGTCGACCTTGTCGGTGACGTCGCGGCGGAAGCGGATCGTGCCGCCCGGGTCGAGCACCGAAGTGCCGAGCTTGACGAAGAACATCGGCTTGGTCGGCGGCTCTTGGTTCTGCTCGGCGCAGTGGTCCGCGTAGTTGCGGCCGACGGCGACGATCTTGCCGGGCCGCGCGATCGGCGCGAGCCGCTCGAGGTCGGCGATCGCGTGAACTCCCGGGACGGCGGTGCCGGCGGTGCGCAGTGCATCCTGCGGGACGGCCGCGGCGATTGCGCGTGCTGCATCATGGCCGGCCTTGCCGCGCGCGATCCAGCGCGGGGAGTCGTCGTCGGCGCGGAAGCCGTCGAGGTGCTCGCCGGCACCGTGGGCTTCGGCCGCAGCGACGAGGTCGAGGAAGAAATCGTCGACGACGAAACCGAAGCGGGCCTCGCCGTCGACGCGATAGCGTGCGTATCTCATGCGCGAAGGCTAACGAATGCCCTCGCGTGCGGCAAGCGCACCGCGGGCGCGACTACTTCTTCTTCGGCCGCAGCTCGAAGGTCATGGCCGGGCTCGCGTCGTCGCTGAAGAGGCTGATGACGAGACGGCCGTCGCTTCGACGCTCGTAGAGGAGCGCCTTCGGGAAGTCGTGGTCGGGGTTGGCGAACTTCGCGCGCTGTTGGGCCGGGTCGTGATCGACGAGCTTGAACGAGACGCTCTTCTTGCCGCCGGGATAGGGAGTCATGAAGACGTCGTCGCCCTTCACCTGGAAGGTCTCGAAATCGAACATCTGCGTGCGATCGCCTTGCGTCTGCTTGCTCGCCGACACGATCGAGCCGCCCCCGGTGCTGCTGTAGACGGCTTCGT
>JAUIME010000406.1 GCA_030433195.1 bacterium | reverse complement strand
GCGACTTCGAAGACGGTGGCGGCGGCTACTACTACGGCGCCGGACTCGATTTCACGGTTGCACCGGGGTTGTCGATCGCGCCGCAAGTGCTCTTCACGCGGAGCGAGCTGTTCGGCGCCGACGAGACCGACGAGTGGATGTTCGGTCTCGAGTTCCACATCAATTACTGACCGGCGTGCGACTGGGGATCGTCGTGACTCGTCGTCGACGCCAGGAGCGTCGGCCAGACCCGCGCCACCGCGGCGATCGCGACGACGGTCGCGACGGTGAGCCCGATCGCGAGCAGATAGCGACCGTAGATCCAACTTCCCGTGGCGAAGATCGCCGACCACACGCCGACACAACCGAACAGACTCGCGAGGATGCCGAGCGGCAGCTCACCGCTACGCGCGCGGACTTCGATCGGATCGCCGGCAGCCGCGGCGTCGTCGATCACGCGGCACCAACCGCGCCCGCCCGGCCGCACCGTGCGGTAGAACGCGCGCAGGCGTTCGCCGTCGACGGGTCGCGAGAAGGCGGTCACGATCAACCAAGCCGCGGTCGTGACGCCGACCCCGATCAGTAGCTCTTGCCACGCGGCGAGGCCGAGGTCGAGCCCGAACGGATCGAGGCGAAGGACGATCGCGACCGCGAACGACACCACCATCGCGCTGACCTCGCTCCATGCGTTGACACGCCACCAGAACCAACGCAACAGATACACGAGACCCGTCCCCGCACCGACCTGCAGCAAGATCTGGAAACCGTCGACGGCGCTCTCCATCCCGAGAGCGATCGTGCTCGCGAGCACCATGAGTACGAGGGTCGTCACGCGTCCGATGCGCACCAGCGTGCGCTCCGATGCGTTCGGGTCGACGAAGCGTCGATACCAGTCGAGCGCGACGTAGCTCGCTCCCCAATTCAGATGCGTCGACATCGTCGACATGTAGGCGGCGGCGAGCGACGCGACGACGAGGCCGAGCGCGCCGGCGGGCAGGATCGTGAGCATCGCGGGATACGCGAGATCGTCGCGGACGTGCTGCGGGTCGATGTCGGGGAATGCCGTGCGCAGAGCTTCGACGTCGGGGTAGACGACGAGCGACGCGAGCGCGACGAGGATCCACGGCCACGGGCGAAGCGCGTAGTGCGCCACGTTGAAGAGCAGCGTCGCGGCGACGGCGTCCGATTCGGACTTCGCGGCGAGCATGCGTTGTGCGATGTAGCCGCCGCCGCCGGGCTCGGCGCCGGGATACCAGGCGCTCCACCACTGTACGGCGATCGGTATCAGAAACACGGGCACGAAGACGTCGGGATTCGCGGGATCGGGGAAGAAGTCGAGCTTGTCGGCCACGGCGGGATGCCGAAGCAGCTCGCCGAGCCCGCCGACGTCGGGGTGCCCGAGCGCGAACTTCGCGGCCAAGATGGCGCCCGTGATGGCCATCGCGAACTGGATCGCGTCGGTGAGGATGACACCGCGCAGCCCGCCGAGCATGCTGTACACGACCGTGATCACGCCGGCCCCGAGGATCGTCTGAATCGGCGACAGGCCCAGCAGCACGCCCGAGAGCTTGATCGCTGCGAGGCTCACCACGGCCATGATGAGCGCGTTGCACACCACCCCGAGCCAAAGCGCGCGGAACCCGCGCAAGAACGCGGCCGGCCGTCCGCCGTAGCGCAGCTCGTAGAACTCGATGTCGGTCATGACGCCGGACCGCCGCCACAACCGCGCGTAGACGAAGACCGTGAGCATGCCGGTCACGAGGAACGCCCACCATGCCCAGTTGCCCGCGACGCCGTTCTCGCGCACGAACTGCGTGACGAGATTCGGTGTGTCGGCGGCGAACGTCGTCGCCACCATCGACAGACCGAGCATCCACCACGGCAACGAACGTCCCGACAGGAAAAACTCCGACGTGTCGCGTCCCGCGCGCCGTGAAACGTAAGCGCCGATTGCGAGCGAGAGTGCGAAGAAGCCGAGAACGAAGAGCCAATCGAGAAGCGCGAGCTGCATCGCGATCCAATCCTCCTGTTTCACGCGCGGTTTCTACCGCGCCGTTCGCGACCGTGATGCACGAACGTTCGTGCGTTTGCAAACGCTCGTAACTCGGAGGAACAGAGTCATTTGCAAAACATCGACTCGTTTGTCGACGACGATGATCGAGGCATGAGCATAACCGGATGCGACGATCGCAACGAGAGTTTTGCGCGAAAGCTATCGGGAACGCCGACAAGGATCTGCTAGACTTTTCGTCGACAACGAACACGCATGCGGTTTCGTTGTTCGATGAAGGCCACGGTGGAGGGGAGAGCGCGCGGGTTTCACGGAGCGGGCGGCTCCGATGCGCGCTCTCGGCCGGCTTCCATTCGAGGGTGAGGGATGAAGACGTACTCCATGAGAGCCCCGGTGCTGCGAGGACGAATCGCGCGCCGTATCCTCGTCGGTTTGCGCGTCGATCCGAGCGTCGCGCGACGACTCCTGCCGAGCGGCCTCGAGCCGCGGCTCATCGAAGGTCACGCGATTGCGGGAGTGGCGTTCACGCGCATCGAAGACCTGCGAACGCGGCTTTTGCCGATCCCGTTCGGGGCTTCGAGCGACAGCGTCGAGCACCGCATCGCCGCCGAGCCGACCACCGTCGCGAAGCGACGCTTCCGCGCTCTCGGGCGCGCGCCGTTCTACGTGTTGCGACGCGACGCGAGCACCGCGGCGGACGCGTTTCTGACGCATCCGTCGGTCGCGGCCGAGCGAGGTCGATCGCGCTTCGACATCGACGAACGAGACGGCCGCCTCGAGGCCCGAGCGCGATCGTTCGACGGGCGCATGTCGATCCGCGTCGGAGCCGACGAAATCGAGGCGTGGCCCGCAGATTCCGTTTTCGGATCGCTTCTCGCGGCCGTGCGGTGGTTTGGCGACGACGTCCCGAGTGCGTGGCGCGGGCGCCTCGTTCCACAGCGGGACAGCGCCGGCGTCGATGCGACTCGCGTTGTTCGAGCGCGTTCGAGCCTGCGCTGGATCGCCTGCCCGCTCGGCGTCGAGACCTTCGCCTCGACGTACCTCGAGGATCCGGTCGCGTTCCCCGAAGGCAGCGTCACCGTCGATCACGCCTTGTGCCTGCGCGACGTCGAAGAGGTGTGGCACAGCGCGCCTGATCTGCACGGCGGCCACCTGCGATTCTGACGTTCCGCACGCTTCGACACTGGCGCTTCGACACTGCGCTTCAATACTGCGCTTCGACATTGGCGCTTCGGTTGGCGCCCGGCTCGGCGATGCGTCGAGTTCAGGCCCCCGCGATCGAACGATCGTCGTCCTCGAAGGCTTCGCGTGCCGCTGCGTTGTCGATCGGGGAACTCGGGCGCGTGCTCGCGACGGCATCGTCGAGAACGCTACGGAGGTTGCGGCCGAAGCGATCCCAGTTGAGCTCGGTCTCGTAGATCTCGCGGCTCCGTGCGGCCATGCGTCGGTAGAGCGCAGGATCCTCGAATACGTCGAGGATCCACTCGGCGTATGCTTCGGGGCCGGCATCGAGCGCGAGGGCGACGCCATTCTCACCGTCACGCACGAGCGACGAGACGCCTCCCACCGCGCTCGTCACCGACGGGACGCCGTAGGCTCCGGCTTCGCCGTAGATCATCGGCGAGCAGTCGCGTCGCGTGGGAGCGACCAAGAAGGTCGCGTCGACGAGGGCTCGATGGTAGCGGTCCGAATCGTGCGCGTCGTTCTTGTCGAGGTACGGGATCACGTCGAGGCGCTGCGGATCGATCCCGGCGAGCGCGGACGCCGGCGGCTCGCAACCGATGATCGTGAGCCGGGCGTCGACGCCGCGATCGACGAGCGCGCGCAGCGCACCGATCGTGAGGCTGCCGCCTTTGCGTTCCCACTCCCGTCCGATGAACAGGAGGCGGCAGACTTCACCGAGACGTCGCTCGGCCGCGAGGCTCGCGGGCGGGGGATCGTCGAGGTTCGTGCCGAAGCGTTCGATGCGGATCTTGTCGGGAGGGCAGCCGTAGTGCGAGCGCCCCGAAGCCGCTGCCCACTCCGACGCGTAGACGACGATCGCCGCGTTGTCGATCGCACGCTGCTCGATCTCGTGACTCTGTCGGCGTGAACCGGACAAGAGGCGCGTGAATCGTGGATACGTGTCCTCGAGCAGTGAGAACGTCGCGTCGGCCATGTAGACGATCGGCAGGTCGGTCTCGAGATACGCGATCATCTCGCTCACGACCGGGGCGAAGATCAGATCGCAGTCGATCGACGCGAGCTTGCGTTCGACCTGCCGCGCGAAATCCCGTGCGACACGCTTGGAGTGCAAGAAGTCGTAATGACGTCCGAAGAGCTTGCCGGCCCATCGATCGACGGTGCGCCCGATGTCCATCGCGGGGCTCGACATCGGCCCGAGGCAGATCACCTCGCCGCAGTGTTTCTCGAAGGCGCGCAAGACGTGATAGTGCACGCCCGAGAACGACCGCTTGTCGCGCGGGTCTTCCCAGGTGCAGTAGGCGATTCGTAACGGACGGTCTTCGGCCATCTTCCCTGGCGCTCGGTGCGGCGAATGGGTGGAGGGAGGGCCCGAACCGACGGGTCGTCCCACGGGATCGTCGAGCAAACGAAGTGCCGCAATGCGTTCTCCGCGCGCATGATACACGTCCGGCCGGGGTGGGCGCCAGCCCGAAGGCTCGTGCGCGCGTAGGGGCTGCGCTCACCTTCGAAAAGCGAGCCGCAGTGAGTTGCGTGTCGACGGAATCCGACAGCGGGGTGTCGCGACGATGCGAAAACTCGACGCGAAGGGCCTCTCCCCGGCGACGCCGCAATCGGATTTCGGAGCGCACGCCCGCACACCGAGAACGGAATCCGCGTGACTCGTTCGCAGCCGAATCGCGGTTCAAGCGTCGCATCTCCTCGTCCCTGTGGGTCGTACGCATCCTCGAAGCGTGTCCGCCTCGTCGTTGGCAAGGTCCGACCCGTCGAGCGAACTCGCGACTCTTCGAGCGATCGAGCGTAGGGGAACGGTGTTTGCTCCCGCGGCTCGGTTCGCGAGACGTGTGTGCCCCCCTTACAGGTACACGCAGCGAGAGGTCGATGCCCGCCGAACTCGAGAAGCGGCGCGCGCGATCGTAGACCCGACGAGGGAACGGAGAAAGCCAGGAGAATAGAGACGATGAACCGTCAATCTACGCGCGGATGGATCTTCGCGCTCGTGGTGGCGCTGCTTTGCGGCAAGACCACGTTCGCGACCGAAGGCCCCGCCGATATCGAACTCGAATTGAACCCGCAAGAGATTGCGGAGCTCGAATGTACGATCAGCATCCCGTGTGACACGTCGCCTCCCAAGGCGGACATCTACATCGTCGCCGACACCACGCAGAGCATGAACGCGGTGTTGGAAGCCGTC
>JAUIME010000405.1 GCA_030433195.1 bacterium | reverse complement strand
GAGCATCGGAAGCACACCCGAAACCAGACCGAGCAGAAGGCTCGTGAAGCCGAGCACCGCGAGCATGCCGTGCGACTGGCCGCTCGTCACGGGCGCGACAGGCTCTTCCTCGTACTCCTCGACCTCGTCTTCGATCTCGGGCTCTTCGAGGACCTCCTCGGCTTCCTCTTGCACGGGCTCCGCGGCTTCGGGCTCCGCGATCCGAGTTCCCTTGCGGTTCTTTCGATGCCTCTTGCGGAAGTCCTGTCGTGCCACGATGTCTCCTCCTCGAAGTCCGGAACGGTCGAAGATCTCGAGGCGGACCTCGCCACCGGGTGCGGGAGGCCGCTCGCGGAGGAGCTATCGGTCTCCTGACGACCGTCGGATTAGCGAAAACCCGTCGATCGTCTTCCCTGGAGACCCCGAGAGAGCCCGAAAAGCCGTTGTCGGGCCTTGTGCCAGGATGTAGACTCCCGGACTCGGAAGGTGAGCCGCAATCGGAGGCAGTGCTATGAAGGTCAAGATCCGTCGCAGCAACATCAAGTATCGCAGGAAGTTCGGTTTCCTCGTCCGCATGCGGTCGAAGAACGGTCGCGCGATCATCCGCCGCCAGCGCCGCAAGCGCCGCGGCCGCTGAACGAGCGACGCGCACCGCATTTCCTGATACCGGCATTTCCTGACAGCAGCGATTCCTGAAAGCGGCATTCCCTAATCCCGGCGAGACTCGATCCCCGCGAGACTCGCGGGCTTCCTTTCGATCGCCGATCCACCCCGCTGCGTCAGGGCTTCCTGCCCCCCTTCTCTACGGACCCGGCTCCCTACCGCCCCGGGCCTCCCCCCTCGGTCTCACACGCCTCGAGCGCAGCGCGACTGTTTGCGCGCCCTAGCGACCGCCGCGCTCTTCGAGGCTCATGTCGATTCGCTCGCGCTTGCGGAATCGCAGACGGATCGGGATCTCGTCGAACGGGAACACCTTGCGAAGGTGGTTCTTGAGGTAGCGTCGATACTCCATGTCGAACGCTTTCGGATCGTTCGCGAAGATGACGATGGTCGGCGGATGGGTTCCGGTCTGCGTCGCGTAGTAGATCTTCGGTGCGCGGCGGCCCTTGTACTCCGGCCGGCGACGTTCGTAGGCGTCGGCGAGCGCCTTGTTGACCTCCCACGTCGAGACCTTCGCGCCGGCTTGTCCGAACAACTCGCGCGCGAGCCGGATCGTCTCGGCGAGGTTCATGGATTCCTTCGCCGAGATCATCGAGATGGGAGCGAACGACAGGAGCGGCAGCTTCGTGCGGATGTAGGCCTCGAACTCGCGTACGCCCGCTCCTTCGACGAGGTCCCACTTGTTGAAGACGAGCGCGCACGGCTTGCAGTGTTCGTCGAGAAGCGAAGCGATCTTCTTGTCGACTTGCGAGACGTCGGTCGTCGCGTCCATGAGGAACAGCACGACGTGGGCGCGTTGAATCGCGCGAACCGTACGCCGCTGACTGTAGTATTCGACGGGATCCTTCACGCGCTCCTTGCGGCGCATGCCGGCCGTATCGATCGCGATGAACGCGTCGCCGTCGAGCTCGAACCGCACGTCGACCGAATCGCGCGTCGTTCCTGCGACTTCGCTCACGATCACACGGGGCGCCCCCGCGAGGGTGTTGATGAGCGTCGACTTGCCGGAGTTGCGCTTCCCGACGATCGCGATGCGCATGAGATCGTCGTCCTCTTCGGCTTCGTCGGACTCCGGAAGCCGTTCGACGACGAGATCGAGCAGATCCTCGACGTGCATGCGCTCTTGCGCCGAGATCGCGAGCGCGTCGTCGAGACCGAGCTTCGCGAAGTCGACGGCCGCCATCTGATGCTTCGGCGACTCGGCCTTGTTCGCGGCGAGCAACACGGGCTTGCCCTGCCGACGCAGGTGTCGCGCGATCTCTTCGTCGGATGGCGTGCGGCCCTCACGCGAATCGACGAGAAACACGATCACGTCGGCCGACTCGATCCCGAACGCGATCTGCTCTTCGATGCTCGCTTCGAGGCGGTCACTGTCGACGATCCCGATCCCGCCCGTATCGACCACCTCGAACGATCGACCCAGCCGCTCGACGACGACCGAGACGCGGTCACGCGTCACTCCGGCCACGGGCGCCACGATGGACACGCGCTCACCGGCGATCGCATTGAGGAGCGACGACTTTCCCACGTTGGGCCTACCGACGATCGCGACGATCGGTCTCATCAACTTCACCCATGGTTCGACTGAGCCAAGCGAGTCGATCGGGGCCGGCCGAACCGCGGCCCCGATCCGGGCCGAGCCGGCCCGAATCGCAGAACGGCTTCACGAAGCGACGCTCGCCGGCCGATGCAGAAGGGGCGGCGATCCGCGTCGGCCGAGGTTGGCCACGACCCACGCTCCGCAGCAACAGGCGGAAGCGACGCCGCTCCCGAACGACAAGATTCCGGGGCCTGAAGCGGCCGACCGGCGAAATGCGGCGCGGCAGACGGCGCCCGAGGACTGCTAGAATGAACGCGGGACGGCCGCCGAACGGCCCCCGACATCCGACTCCCTGACATCCGACTCGTCGTCCGCCACCTTTCGATGCGACGCCGAGGCGACCGCGACGCGAAACCGAACGTGAGGCGCTCATGGAAGCCTGGAAACGACTGACCTTAGCATTCTGCGCGAGCCTTCTCGTAGCGGCCCCCACCGCCGGCTGGAGCGCCGAAACGCGCGGCGAGACCTTGCACGTCCAGACCCTGCGCGGCGAGACGTACCGCGCCGACTCGGTGACGCTGTCGAGCGAGGGGATTCTCACCCTCGCGGGCAAGGAGAACGACCCGGCCCCCGACCTCACGCTCGCCGACGTGCTCGCGATCCGCTTCCCGGCGCACCGCCCCGCCGCCCCCGCCGACAATCGCGTGACCGTCGAGCTGCGCGACGGAGACCGCGTCGCCGGCATCATCCGTTCGGGCGACGAATTCAATCTCGAACTCGAGACCGTCGCCGGGGCGACGAAGATCCCCCTCGAGAACATCGCGGCCGTCCGTTTTCCGGCGCTCCGTGAGCTAGGACGCGCCGCGGCAGGCCGCGAAGCGAGCGCCGACGCCGACATCCTGTTGCGCTCCACGTCGAAAGGAATCGACGTCGTCGAAGGCACCCTTCTCTCGTTCGAACCCGATCAGCTCGTCTTCAGCGGCCCCGTCGGTGACTATCCCTTCCGCTACGAGGAAGTGGCGGCGGTCCTCCTCATGCAGCTCGGAAACGAATCGGAGGCGGCGACCTCGGCGAAAGCACAGGTCGACCTCGTCGACGGCGCGAGGCTCAGCGGTTCGCTCGTCGCGCTCGACGCCTCGAAGGTGATCGTCGAGTCGGACGTGCTCGGGCGCCTCGAGATCCCTGCGCGCACCGTGTCCGCGGTCGGATTCCGCAACGATCGGTTCACACACCTGTCGGAGCTCGATCCCGTCGAGGTCCAAGAGACGCCGTACTTCGGCGAGGACGCCGACTTCCTGTTCGGCTGGAAGCGCGACCGCACCGTGACGGGCGGCGAGCTTCAGGTCGCGGGCACGAGCTTCCAAAAAGGGCTCGGAGTGCACTCGCGGTCGAGCCTCACGTACGAGATCGACGACAGCGCCACGAGCTTCCATGCGCTCGTCGGCGTGAGCGACGAGGTCCTCGCCATTCCCGCCGACGGCCGATTGATCTTCCGCGTCCTCGTCGACGGCAAGACCGCGTTCGAGAGCCCCTTGCTCGAAGCCGGCGACCCGGCCGTTCCGGTTACGGGAGTCACGCTCGAGGGTGCCTCCCGCCTCACCCTCGAAGTCGACTTCGGCGATGCTTCGGATGCCGGGGATCGAGCGGTGTGGGGCAATCCCGTCGTCGTACGCGGCGGAACGAGCGCGAGCGAATAGACGCGGCACCGCCCCCTCGAAGCTCTTTGTGCAAAAGAGCTTGCGACGCGACCCGTTGACAGATGTCCTCGTTTTGATAAATTCGACGACCATGCGACGTCGCGCGCGGGTAGGACATCGTGCGACTCCTTCGGATTCGACGGGCACTCGCCGCACCACTCACTCCCGGCTGCGACGAGACGCCCCGGGCGGGGATCCGGAGAAGACCGACGTCGACCTGACGTGGGTGCACGAAGAGTGGGCCCACGACGAGTCGCACAGAAGGAGGGGCACCGACGGGTTCGGGTACCGATCGGCTCGGCCTCGATCGGCGGAAGGTTTCGACCGCACCGTCGCTTCGGGTCCGGAGTCGCGAACCGATCTCGTGGCAGCGCGCCCTCCAAAACACACCGAGCCGTTTCACTGGGGAGGCCAGCTCACCATGGGGCGATCCAAAGAACTCTTCGAGTACCTGAGACAATCGGGAATGTACTCGAAAGACTCTCCCGAGGCCGAGGAAGAGCGATCGCGCGTCGATCACGAACTCGACGAGGCCGATGTCGAAGCACGAGCGGACGCGAATTCCGGATCGCGCGGACCCCGCGGTCGCGAGCACGACGTCGCGCGCGCGATGGTCGAGCAGCTCGCGAATCGATCGCGTAACGAGACCGCGGTTTCGGCGGAAGACGAACCGATCGACGACCCCGTAGCGGGCGAACCATCCTCGGAAGTCGCGCTCGACGCCGATGAAGCACCGGCCCCCACGGCGCGGCGCTCCGAGCGAAAGAAAACGTCGCCGAAGCGGCGAGATCGCCGTGGCGAGCGTCCGGCAACCCGTCGCATTCGAGAGAGTTCGGCCGGTGCGAAGGCACGGCGCTCGTCCACGACCGACGAGTCCGAAGACTCGGTCTCGTCGTTCGGTGATCAGACCTTCAGCTTCTCGTACAACAATGCGGCACTCACGCTGCTCTTCTTCGCCAGCCTCACGGTGCTCTCCTACTTCCTCGGATTCACCCAAGGAATGGGCGACCCGGTGCAACGAACGCCAGCCGCCTACATGGGCGAATTCCCGATCGGCGCGAATCAGGATCGATCGGCTTCGGATCCGCGGAGCCTCGAAGCGCAGGGGCTTCACGAGCGCGGCGCAGGCTCGCCGGCCGGCGCACCTACCGACGGTGGAGTCGGCGCCGGAGCCCCGGAGTCCCACGTCGACGGCCCCGGCTTCCTCGAGGGCAACCGCGTCTTCCACTCGATTTGCGTCTTCCAGGCCGACGCGCGCAACGGCGCGATCGCCATGCAGCACCTAAGAGACTTGCAGAATGCAGGTTACGACGCCTGGACATCGACCGACGAGCGAGGGTTCCACCGCGTTTGGGTCGGTCGCTACGAAGAGAAGTCACAGGAGCTCCACGATCTACTTGCGGAGCTCAAGAGCAAGGAACTACAATCCGGCGGCGAGCTGGATCAGGCGTATCACGATGCCTACATCTCGCAGGTGACACCCGGGCCGTAGCACGTGTCACGC
>JAUIME010000404.1 GCA_030433195.1 bacterium | reverse complement strand
GCCCCTGGATCTCGATCGGCATGCCGCTCCCGGTGATCGTCGACGAATCGAAGATCCACGCCAGGCGCAGCGTCGCGATGCTGTCCTGCCACGCGATGTAGTCGAGCTTCGAGTTGCCGAGCGTGTCGTTGTCGTTCGTGAACACGTCGCGCGCGTCGTCGAACAGACTGTCGGTGCGATCGCGATCCGTACCGTCGGTGCCGCCCGTGGACTGCGCTCGCGTGAGCCACTCCGCCGGCCCCTTGCGTCCGTTCGTCGCTTCGTCTTCGTTCCAGTCCCCGCCGAAGATCACGGGCGTGTCGTCGTCGAGGATGTTCGTCACGGCCGGAATGTCGCGAACCTTCCCGTTGGGATCGGGCGAGCCCGTCCCGGCGCCGTTCAGCAGGTGGTCGATCCAGTACGCGACGTTCTTCGACGCCTCGAGGCGCTGCGCGAGATCGCTCGAGCCGAAGCCCGACTTGAGGTGCGCGTTGCCGACCACGAGGTCCCCCGGATACATCGTGTCGGGGAGATCGATCTCGGCGAACTGGAAGCCGCGGATGCCGCCGTCGCCACCCGGCGCGTAGCCGTCGGCGAACACGACGTCGATGTCGTTCTTCTGATCGATGCCGTCACCGTTCAGATCACCGAACGGGAAGCGGCTCATGATCACGTTGCGGTTGAAGCCGTCCGACTCGGGGCTGACGAAGATGTAGGGCAAGTCGTACGACGGTGCGTACGACTGCACGAACGCCGTGACCGTCCCGCCTTCGAACGGATCGGCGCCGCCGTGCATGAACAGTTCGAGCGTCGTCTCGAGGTTGCCGACCGAGTCGACCCCGCTGCCCGTGCCGTTGCCCGAATTGTCACCGACTTCCTGCATGATGAGGACGTCGGGCTTCATCGCGGCGACGATGCGAGCGAGCGCCGTCCACGAGTTTCGCTGCTCGGCCTTCCAAGCCGTCGAGCAGATGCCGTCCTGGATGTTCCAGGTCATCACGCGCACGTGATCCGGATCGGTCTTGCCCCAATCCCCGTTGGTCGGATCCCATTGGGCTTGCGTCGTCGACGCGGTGCCGAGTCCGAAGAGGATCGCCACCGTGAACACGGCGCCGAATCCCGAAGCAAGATCACGAAGCGTGCGCATGTCGTTCTCCCTCCATTCAACGTGGAAAGGAGTGGAACAGGCGAATCGCCTGTCCCACTCCTCGAATGACTACTTCTCGGTCAAGCGGCTGCGTCGCACGAGGCTCCGCAGTTCACGACCGATTTAGAACGTGCTCGTACCCCAAGCCGAGTACGGACCGACGTAGAGCAGCACGTTGTACTCCTGGTCTTCGCTGAGCGGATCGCCGCCACCACCGGTGACCTTGACGAAGTCCCCGTCGCCGTTGACATCGTACACGATCTCGGCCGAGAGGACCAAGCCACCGAGGTTGCGCGGATCGCTCGTGGCGAGCGCGCCCGAGTTGAGGCCGTTGAGCGGGCCGCGCGCGGCGTTGCCCGACCACATCGTGCCCGAATCGACCGAGCCCGAGTCCGCGATTCCGAGGAAGCGGATCTGGTAGTCGGTGTTCGAGTTCTGGCCGTGGAAGACCGAACCCACCTCGAGGACTTCTTCGAGCTGGTAGCTGAACGTCACCGGGTTGTAGACGGCGCGAAGCAGCGCGGTGTCGAAGTCGCTCAGACCACCCGGAAGGCGATCGTAGAACTCGCAAGCCGCGAGGAACCAGAGGTTACCGGCCGCGTCGAAGCACGGCGCCGAGAACGACGGGCCGAACGGCGCACCGCCGGTGACCGCGTTGAGCTCGACAACCTGACCGATCGCGTTGCCGTTCGGGCCATCGAGGATTTCCTTGCCGGTGCCCGCGAAGTTGTTGTACGCCGCGGTCGTCCACTCGATCGTACCGGCGATGTCCGACGCGTTGAAGCGCGCGACGGCGACGGCGCCGACCGGGTTGTCGTCACTCGGAGCGAGGCCGTTGCCCGTCACGATCGTCGAGACGAGGACGTTGCCGCGCGCGTCGTGACCGATCGCGACCTGACCGTTACCACCGCGGAAGGCGACCTGGCTGACGTGGTAGATGAACTCGTCGATCGTCTCGCCGTTCGGGAAGACGAAGCCGTTGTCGTTGTCGGTGATCGTGGCCGGCGGCTCGATGAAGCCCGTGCCCGTCACGGCGCCGTTGCTGTCGACACCCCACATGATGATGCGACGCGTGAGGTCGCCGGCGTCCTTGCCGTACATCGTCGCGGTGCCGATCGAGTTCGCGAAGGCCGCGTTGTTGAAGACCGGAACGTCGTGGAACGAGATGTTACCGCGCTGATCGGTCGTACCGGCGCGGTGCGCCGTCGTCGTCGAGATGACGTTCGGGGCCGACTCGAAAACGTACTCGGCGTTGAAGTTCGTGCCGATCAGAACCGGACGCGTCGCGCTCGGAAGGATCGACGGCGTGTTCTGCGTGGTGCCCGAACGAACGACGAGCCAATCGGTCGCGGCGGCGTCGTTACCGCCAGCGTTGTCGATGACGTTGACCGTGCCCGCGGCGCGGCCCGCCGAATCGATGCGGAAGATGTTGTTGCCCACGATCGTGTTCGGGCCCGAGGCGCCGAAGTTGTCCGCGCGGAAGTGCGCGAAGCCACGCCAGTCGATCGCACCGTTGCCGACCTGCGCGCGGTTCTCACCGGTGTTGAAACCGTTGACGGCCGCCGCGACGCGCGAGACGTAGAGGCGGTTCGGACGCGACGGAACGTAGTTCACGACCGCGCTGATAATGTTGTTGGCGTTGCCGCCGAATTCGGCGAACGACGCGGCGAACTGCGAGCCGCGCAGACCCAGCGTGCTCACGGTCGCCGGAGCGTCGTGAATCGCACCGTTGCCGTTGATTCCGAAGCCCTGGCCGTTCCAGAGGGCGTAGGAGTTGCGGACGAACGGCTGGCGGGCGCCGAGCGTGCGGCTCATGCCCTGCGCGGTCAGAAGGCTCGAGAAGAACGAGCCCGGGTCCGTCAGCGACGACTTGGCGATCGGCGCGATCCCGAACTTCGTGCCCCACGACGTCGAGAGCGGAGCGAGATCGACGACGTAGTTGTTGATCTGTTCGGTCGTATCGTACGGGCTGACGGCGTCGCTACCGGCAGCGCCCTGCAGCTTCGACACCGAGTCCTGCGCGAGGACCGGGCCGGCGACGAGCAGCGTCGCCAACACAATGAAAACCACCTTCTTCATGTCACATCTCCTGGTCACGTGTTTCGGGATCTCGAAGCTTCGGATTCAGTCGGGTGCAAGCCCAGATGGTGCGTTACTCGAAGTTCCGTCCCCCCCCTGGCACCGGATCCCGGGCGGCCGCCGTGGAGCAACGGACATGATGTTTTGTGTATTGCGGATCGTGCGCAACTGGCGTCGCTACGCGCCTCGAATCGAACCACGAGACGGCGTCAGGTCCCATCCCTCGAACGAGGGAATCCCTCAGCAGAACGAGCGATCTCGGACCGCGCATCTTAGGTCGCGCCCGTTGGTGCCGGGTGTGTCGCAAGTGAGATTCGCATTTGCGCCTGCGGCAGCCTGTCGCAGATGACGACGGCTCGCCGGCCGCGTGGTCCTCGTCTACGCGGGGCGCCGGATTCGACCGTCTCCCGGAGGCATCCCGTCGTGCCGCGGATACCGCCGGACCGGTCGAAGAAGGGCGCGGAGTGTACCGAAAGCCCCCGGACTCCGCAATCCGTGCGACGATCGGTCGCGGCGGGTTTCTCGGGGCCGGCTCGACCGGGCTACGACGCCCGCGCGGCGATTGCCTTGCGGCCTCGCGAGATGCGCGAATCCGGCCCCTTCGAGCGTCAGACCGACAAAATCTCGCGGGCTGCCTCACGGGTCCGAGCCGCCGCCGGGAGAGCGAGTAGCCGCTCCACGCCTCGGCTCACGGCTGCCTCGTGGGCGGCCGGATCGAGGCGTTCCTCGCGCGCGATCGAGTCGACGATCGAGCGGTAGAACGACGTCGCGAATCGGCGCCGCCGCGACGGCTCGAAGGCGAACAGGTAGTCGCAAGCGCTCGCGATCTCGTCGCGGCGGTGCTCGTGCTCGGGATTCACGAAGACGCGCACGGCCCACAGGTTCTTGTGGGACGCGAGGATCGACTCGAGCTTGGCCCCGACGAGGGCGTCGTCGGCGCAGTCCTCGAGCGGGCGCAGTGAACCGTTCCAGAACACGAGGATCTGGGCCGACTTCATCGCCATCTTGTGGTGCGGGCAGTGGAACAGCAGATCCCCGGGATCCATCTCGAGGAGCCCCGCGATGCGGTCCTCGAGCGCCACGCGCGCCGGCGCGTCCGTGTGGTAGGAGCGCATGAGCTCGTCGAGGACGTCGCGGTCACGCGTGGACTGCTGCTCGGCCCGAATCTCGCCGCGATCGCGCTCGTAGACGGGACGCCACAGCCGGCGCGCATCGTACTGCTCCGCGAGATGACGCACGTGCGGGATCCGCGAATGGCGAAGGCGCCAGAGCAGCACGTCGTCGCCCATCTCCCACAGATCGTGCTTGGTGATCTCGCCCTCGGCGGCCGACCGCGCGACCGCAGCCGCGAGCATCGCACCCGTGACGAGCTTCGTGTGATGGAAGTACGCTCGCTCGCCCATCAGATAGCGATTGTCGAGCAGGCGAATCAGCTCGTTCAGCACGTCGCGACGCGGCGTCGACTTGCCTTCCTTCCAGAGCTTGATCACCATGCGCCGCCGGCCTTCGTAGCGGCAGATCGCGAGGTGCCGCAAGAACCGATAGTCGCAGTCGAGACTGACGTTGCAGAAGTACGCGTCGCGCTTCAGATAGTCGAGAAGGTCCGCGCAGACGGTGTTCGTGATGAAGTCGAGGATGAAGAAGTCGTCGCCGAGCGAAGCCAAGGCTCCGTCGTCGCCCGCGCCGGCGAACAGGAGATTCCGAAAGCGCGCGTAGAGATCCGGGCCCAAGCTCTCGAGCAGCGTCCGGCCGATCTCGCTCTCTTCGCCCAAGAAGCGATCAATGCGCTCGCGACTCTCGTCATGCCGCGGGAAGATGCAGAACTCGTCCTCGATCGTGTGGCCGAACGGCACGTGCGTGATGTCGTGAAGCAGCGCGTACAGGCGGATGAGCTGCTCTTCTTCGAACGAGATCTCACGCTCTTCGCGCGAGGCGCTGCGGTTCTCGCGGATCACGCGGATCATGCGATCCGCCATCGCGACGACGCCGAGCGAGTGCTCGAATCGCGTGTGGACGGCGCTCGGATACACCGTGTACGTCGTACCGAGCTGCTTGATCGAGCGTATCGGGCGATCCTTGGGGCAATGGCACTCTCGCCCCGACACTTCGACGACCTTCGCCGTCGCGGACTCTCGGCAGACGAGATCGATCGCCGGGGCTACCGCAGCGTCGATCGCGGCGGACGC
>JAUIME010000403.1 GCA_030433195.1 bacterium | reverse complement strand
GGGCCCGGACACTCCACCCCGAGCGGCCAAGCGCAGCTCGCCCGCGACCTTCGAACTGTGGAAGATGTCGGCCGGTCCGCCGATTCTCGTGCGGATGCGCGGCCCGCCCGGTGATCTCGTGACGTAGCGCGTGCGCCTGCAGTTCGGGTCGCTGAAGCATTGGCTCACGGCGTCCCAGGCGCGAGCTTCGAGGGGATGCGCTTCGAAGTACGCGACCACGTCGGATCGACGTTTGTCCCCCCTCACGACCGCAACCGCAATCCCGTGCGCCGAGGAATCGTTGACGCGAAGGAAGAGGCCGTCCTGCCCCGCCTCGTCACCCCGCACCTCGAAGTCACCGTAACCGTACCGATTCAATCGCTCGAACTGCTCCAGCCGAGGAGCGTCGAGTACGAGCAGCGCGGCGGCCAACAAACCCGCAGCGAGCGCGGCAAACACATTCATCGTGAGTCCCCTCATTCTCGAAAGGTCGCGGGGATTGTCTCGAATCGTCCGCCACGCCGCAACCCCGACGCATCGACCTCGTGTCGCACTCGCGGATGCGGACGCCCGCCTCAGCCGTCGGTCGGTCGCTCGATCCGTCGCGCGAACCGTACGCCGGCGCTGTCGTCCTTGTGATCGAGGGGAAACCGTGCGCGTACCGCGCTACGGGCATAGCGAGCCGGCCCCAAGTATCCGCCGCCGCGAACGATGCGGATGTCCGCATGCAACGCGTTCGGTCCGCGAAAGCCGTCGACCGGGTCGAACGGTCCGTCCTCGTAGGATGCGTGATAGGTATCGCGGCACCATTCGACGACGTTGCCGTGCATGTCGTGAATGCCGAACGCGTTCGGCAAGAACGATCCGACCGGCGCGGTCGCGAAGTGCCCGTCGTTCCACGGCTCCGGTGAGAACTGCGTACGCAGGATCGGCTGCAGCGCCAGATCGCCCAAGTTCGCGTGATCCCACAAGCACGACGCATCCCGCCCGCACGACCAAGGAGTGTCGCCTCCCGCACGACACGCGTACTCCCACTGGACCTCGGTCAGCAACTCCATCCCGTAGCGCCGCGCCACCTCCATCGTCTGCGTCCAATCGACGAGGATCACGGGATACGCACGGTAGTCCCCGTCGGATCCGCGTAGCCCCGGTTTGGGGGGATCTCCCGTCACGCGCTCCCATTGCCCTTGCGTCACCTCGTACTTCGAGCAGAAGAAAGGATGCAACGCGACGGGCACGGGCGGCACCTCGTTCGAGAACGCATCCGCCGCGTAACGAGGGTGGTCCGGCTCCGCGCTCGATCCGATCGAGCCCTCGCCCCCCGGAAGAAGCACGAGCACGATGCCGGTTTCCGGTCCGACCGTCGCCTTTCCCGAGTCCGGATCACGCTCGGGGCGTCGCCCGCTCGACACGTGCCAGAACTCCTGCAAGCCCGATTCGGGATCACGACCGATCGGCACGAGCCCGACCTGCGGCAACAGATCGAGACGCCGATACCGGGGATCCTCCATCACTTCCTTACGCGCTTCGGCCCAATCCTGACGGACCGCGTCGGACGACGCGAGCGTCTCCATGCGACCGACGATGTCGCGTCGATGCTTCATCGCGGCAATCGTGCCGCCGAAGCGTTCCGGCCCCGCGAAGGCTCGCAAGTCGTCCAGCAGTCGTTCGAGGGTCTCGTGCCACCATCGCACCTTCGCCTCGGCGGCCGGATCGTGATCGCTCGCTTCGCTCGCATGCGAACGCTCGAGTCGAGCGAGCGTCGACTCGTGCTCGGGGATCCGCGAAACGAGCGTGTGCGCTTCGTCGAGCCATGCGTCGATCGCGACCGCCCGATCCGGCGCGAGCGGCCAAAGAGAGTCCATCCGTTCCTGCAACACACGCAGCTCGCGCCCATCGGAGAGTCGACCCAGCTCGCGCTCGCGTTCCACCGCCAGGCGCGCGTTCTCGCGAGCCGTTCCCGCGTTCACCAGAGCCCAGATCGTGAGGCCGATGCCCGCGATCACCGCGATCGATGCAGTCGTCGCGACGGCGCGGTGCCGTCGCACGAACTTCGAGATCTGGTAGCGCACCGTGGTCGGCCGCGCTTCGATCGGCTCGTGCGCGAGTGAACGCTTCAAGTCGGCAGCGAGAGCCGCCGCCGAGGCATACCGTCGCGCTCGATCCGTTTCGAGCGCCCGCATGAGAATCGCCTCGGCGTCGCCGCGAAGCGACGGATCGATCTTCCCCGCACGCGCCGGCGTTCGCTCGGAGACGACACGCGCCGCCGCGACGATCGAAAGCCCTCGGAGATCGTGCGGTCGCTCGCCGAGCCAGAGCTCGTGCAGGATCACCCCGAGCGCGTACACGTCGCACCGCGTGTCCAGGTCCCTCGAATCGCCCATCAGTTGTTCGGGACTCATGTACGCCATCGTCCCGACGACATGCCCGACCTGCGTGTCGTACGTCATCGACGCGTCGTCCGCATCGACCACGCGCGCGATCCCGAAGTCGAGCACCTTGGGGCGCCCGATCGACGCTCCGCCGTCGCGAGGAGCTTCGACGAGGATGTTCGCGGGCTTCAGATCGCGGTGAATGATCCCCCGCTGATGCGCGTGATGCACGGCGTCACACACCTCGACGAACAACTCCATGCATTCGCGCTGCGACAATCCGCGATCTCGTGCATACCGATCGAGGGGAACGCCGTCGACGAGCTCCATCACGAAGTACGGGCGACGTCCCGAGGCTGCATCGGTGAAGCCCGCGTCGAAGACTTGCGCGATATTCGGGTGCCGCAAGCGGCCGAGTACCTCCGCCTCGCGCCGCAGTCGCCGCACCGCATCGGGACCGAACCGCCCGGGACGAATCACCTTCAACGCGACGCCGCGACGCGGCGAATCCTGCTCGGCTTCGTAGATGACGCCCATCCCGCCGCTGCCGATCGCACGGAGAATCCGGTAGGGGCCGATTCGTTCGGGAACGTCCGCCATGGCGGCATCGGACGGTTCCATGCGCCCGGCCACCTCCGCGACGAGGGCCTCGGCCGCGCCGCCCGAGACCGCCGCGTCGACCGCGCTCGTTCGATCGTACTCGAGCAGCGCGCGGACCTCGCGCAGCAGCTCGGCATCCGACCCGCACTCGCGTTCGAGAAACGCGTCGCGATCTCGGGTGGCGAGCTCGACCGCAGCGTCGAAGAGCTCCATCACGCGATCGTAGCGCTCGGATGACGTCAATCCGGTGTCTCGCCGAGCGTGAGCTCGCGGTTCAACCACGCTCGGACTTTGCGCCAGTCCTTCTCGACGGTCGCGGTCGACACGTCGAGCACGTGCGCGATCTCACGATTGTCGAGCCCCGTGAAGAAGCGTAGCTCCACGAGCCGCGCATGCCGCGCGTTGAGCTCGCCGAGCTTCTCGAGCGCTTCCTCGAGCGCGACGAGGTCGAGAGCGCGCGCACCGGTCGGACCGGCGACCTCGTCGAGCGTGACCGCGACGGCACCGCCCCCGCGCTTGGCCGCACGCTTGTCGCGGCTGTAGTTCATGAGAACCTGGCGCATGGCCGTCGCCGCGACGGCGCAGAAGTGAGCGCGACTCTCCCAATCGGTGTCCGAGCGAGCGAGCTTGATGTAGGCCTCGTGCACGAGCGCCGTCGGCTCCAACGTTTGCGGCGTCGCCTGCCCCCGCATGCACGCGCCCGCGAGCGCCCGCAACCGATCGTACACCAAGGGCAAGAGCTCGTTGGCCGCCGAGGAATCGCCGGATCGCAGCCGCTCGAGCAACTCCGTCGCACACTCGTCGCGAGCGTCGGCATCCGGTCGAGAATCCCCCTCCTCACGCATCACGAGGGCCTCCCGAGCGCGGACCATCCGGAAAACGAGAATCGTGCATCGACGGCACTCCTGTTCCTCTCGTGCGGTGCTTCAGAAAGTCGCTTCGCTCGCTCGCCGGCGATGACGAGCCCCCTCATGGTAGTCATCCGTTCGATGCCGCGCCACAGCGGGGATCGAGGTTCCGCACCGAACGGTTCGAACCTCTGTCCTCGCCACGGCCCGTGACTCGACACGACCTCCCCGCACGGGTTCGCGAGAAATGGAGGACCGTCTTGCGAACACTTCTCGAAACCTCGCGTATTCGATCGCATGAATCCACGACTCGAAGACCCCGACCTGCGGCGCGTCGATCTCGCTGCTCCCGATTCGCACCGTCTTGCGTCCCCGGCGCGAAGGGCCTCGTGCTTCCTTCTCGTCATCCTCGCGGCTCTCCTTGCACGGCCGGGAACGTCGGAGGCAACCGTCGACGAGTCCGCGCCCGCGAATCGCGCCGCAGGATCCCCACCGCCGAGCCCGAGCCGCGTCGCCTACGAGGCGGCAAAGCGTAGCGGCCCCCTCGCGGCTGTCGCCGAGCTCGAGCGTCGGCGAGGAGCGTGGGCCGGCACGCCGCTCGAGAGCCAATGGCTCGACGCGATCGCCACGTGGCGGCTGTTCGTCGGAGATCATCGCGGTGCGCTCGAGGCCCACTCGCGAGCGAGCGCGATGTTCCGCGGAGGACGCGGCCCGGGCGGACCAGGCGGCGAAGCTCTCGCGGGCCGCGCGCCCCGATCCGCCCTCGACGCGATCCTCGAACTGGCGAAGGGGCGTCGCGTCCTCATGCTGAACGAAGAGCATCGCAGTGGTCGCGAGCGAACTTTCGCGAACGAGCTTCTCGAGCCGCTCGCGCGAGCCGGGTTCACGCACCTCGCCCTCGAGACGATCTCCGATCGCACGGGCGAGATCGACAAGCGCGGCTACCCGCTCGAAAGCGAAGGCTTCTACACGCGCGATCCCGTTCTCGGCGATCTCGTACGCCGAGCGTCCGAACTCGGCATGCGGATCGTCGCCTACGAGGCCGACATGTCGAAGGTGCCGAGCGACCTCGATCCCCGCGACCCCGTCGCGCGCACGAACTGGCGCGAGTCGGAGCAGGCGCGCAACCTCGCGGCGCTCGTCGAATCGGATCCGAAGGTCCGCGTCGTCGTCTGGTGCGGCCGGCACCACCTGAGCGAAGACGTTCCCGAGCCGACGCCGGCCGACGCCGAGCCCTCCGAGAACGACGCGCCGCGTCCTCCGATCTGGACTCCGATGGGAGGCATCTTCAAGACGACGACGGGGATCGATCCGCTGACCATCGACCTCATGATGATGACCGAGGGCGCAACCCGCGAGCACGAGCGGCCGGACTACCGATTCGCGCTCGACGAAGGGCTCGTCACCGAGCCCACGATCCTGTTCGACGAGAGCGGCGCGCCCTGGTCGCCGATCGACTCGATCGACGCCGCGGTCTTCTTCCCGCGCACCCGGTCGGACGACGCAGGACGCCCCTCGTGGCTCGCGATGAACGGCGTGCGCAAGCGCGTCGACGTCCGCCGCTGGGCATCGGGTGACGAAGCGCCGAAGCCG
>JAUIME010000402.1 GCA_030433195.1 bacterium | reverse complement strand
TGCCGAAGTGTCTGCGCATCGAAGAGAAATGCCCCGCTCCGTTCGACGAGTTCGGGCTCCTGTGCAAGGAATGCGGCCTCTGCTCGATCGAGGATCTCGGTACCGAGGCCGAGCGTCTCGGCTACGCCGTGCTCGTCGCCGAGGGATCCGCGATCGTGCGCAGCATGATCGAGACCGGCAAGATCGAAGCGATCGTCGGCGTGAGCTGCATCAACGTGCTCGAGAAGTGCTTCCCGCACATGGAATCGGCGGCGATCCCGTCGGCGGCGATCCCGCTGCTGCAGGACGACTGCGTGAACACGACCGTCGACCTCGACCAGGTGTGGGACCTCATCCACCTGACGTCCGACGACAAGACCTATCGCCTCGACCTCGACGCCATGAAAGATCGCGTCCAGTCGTGGTTCGAGCCGAAGTCGCTCGCGTCGATCATGGGCACGCCCGACGACGAGACCGCGAAGCTCGCGCAGGATTGGCTCGCGCGTGAAGGCAAGCGTTGGCGCCCGTATCTCGCGGCGTGCACGTACCACGCGCTGCGCTGCGACGCCGATCCGAAGGCGGCCGAAGAGCTCGAGAGCGACGGCTTACCTCTCGCGACCGACGACTTGCGGAAGCTCGCCGTCGCGGTCGAGTGCTTCCACAAAGCGTCGTTGATTCACGACGACATCGAAGACGGCGACGACGTTCGCTACGATCGCCCGACCATGCACGCCGAGGTCGGGATTCCCGTCGCGCTCAACGTCGGGGACTTCCTGCTCGGCGAGGGCTATCGACTGCTCGGCGAGCTGTCGGTCGACCCCGCGATCCGCGTCGAGATCTTGCGCACCGCGGCGGCCGGGCATCTCACGTTGTCGCGCGGACAGGGACGCGAGCTCGCGTGGCAGCGCGCGCCCGAGCCGTGGACGTCGCGCCAAGTGCTCGAAGTGTTCCGCGAGAAGACGGCGCCGGCGTTCCACGTCGCGCTTCGTCTCGGCGCGTACCTCGCCGAGGCGGACTCCGAGACCCACGACGTGCTCGACCGCTACAGCGAATCGCTCGGCATCGCCTACCAGATTCGCGACGACCTCGACGACTGGTCGGGCCAGACGAGCGACTCGAGCGACCTCGAAGACCTGCACTTGTCGCTGATCCTCGCGATCGCGCACAAGCGCGCCCACGACGACCAGAAGGAGCGCATCGCTTCGGTGTTTCGCGGGGACGTCCGCTACGTCGACGTGCGCGACGAGGTCGACGCCATCTTGCGCGAACGAGGCGTGATCGAGAAGACCGAAGAATTGCTCGAAGCCTACAAGGAAGACGCGATCCGCGCCCTGCGCTTCCTGCAGAGTCCGACGCTCAAGGGTCTGCTCCGGCGTGTGGCCGGACGGATCTTCGGCGAGCGGCTCATCGAAGGGTATTGCAGTGAGTTTGAGGCTCGAAATGCTGCAAGTGGCGCGGCTGGCGCCGAACGTCTTGCAGGAAGCCGCTGACCCCGTCGCCGAGTTTCTGCTCGGGCAGTTCGACGACGATGGCGGCGCACGCGATCGGGCCGGGTCGAGCGATCTGTACTACACGGTGTTCGCGCTCGAAGGACTGCTCGCGTTGCAGCGCCCCGTTCCCGTCGAACGCGTCGGCGCGTACCTCGACGGCTTCGGCGACGGCGGCGACCTCGACTTCGTACACCTGTGCTGCCTCGCTCGATGCCGCGCCGCCCTCGCGAACGCGCGGGCGCAAGCCACGGCCCTCGCGAACGCAGGCCCCGATTCGACAGGCCCCGATTCGACAGGCGGCGAGAGCCCGGCGCCGGTAACCGACGCCGCCGATGCCGAGCGAACGAAGCGGCTCGCCGCGCGCATCGACGACCACCGGAGCGACGACGGCGGCTTCGCGCAGAGTCCGGGTGCCGAGCACGGAACGGTCTACGACGCCTTCCTCGCAACGGGAGCCCTGCAAGACCTCGGCGAGCCCGTGCGCGATCCCGAGGCGCTCGCGCAGTCGGTCTCGGCCCTTGCGCTGCCGAACGGCGGCTTCGCCAACCACGCCGATACGCCCGCGGCGACGACGCCCACGACGTCCGCCGCCATCGCGCTCCTGCGACAGCTCGGACGATCGGCGCCTCACGCCGCGGCGCAGTGGCTCGTCGCGCGTGTCCACCCGCAGGGCGGGTTCACGGCCGTCGAACGCGCCCCGCTCCCCGATCTGCTGTCGACGGCAACGGCGCTCCATGCGCTCGCGGGCTGCGACGTCCCCTTCGACGCGTTCGGAGATCCGACTCTCGACTTCCTCGACACCCTTTGGACGGGACGCTCGTTCTGCGGCAGCTGGGCCGACGACGCCGAAGACTCCGAGTACACCTACTATGCACTGCTCTCGTTGGGGCATTTGAGCCTTGTCTGACGTGACCGAATCGACTCCGGCGCCGTCCGCGAGAGAGCGCCGGCCTGGCGCCGCGACCCCCTCGCAGCTCCCGCCCTGCCTCGACGCTTCGACGCGCAACGGCGCGCGCCGCACCCTCCGCCGCGCGCGGCGCGAGCTGCTCGCCGCGCGCTCGCCGGCGGGTCATTGGACCGGGTACCTCTCCTCGAGCGCGCTCTCGACGACCACCGCGGTCTGTGCACTCGAAACACTGCGGCGATCCGGCGGCGACGATCCCGAGCTCGCGACACTCGTCGAGCGCGGCACGCAGTGGTTGATCGAAAACGCCAACGACGACGGCGGCTTCGGCGACACCCCCGAGAGCCCGACGAATATCAGCACCACGACCCTCGTTTGGGCGACCCTCGCGATGCTGCGCGACGCACGCGCCGAGGGCTCCGACCGCGCCGCACTCGACCGCACCGCCGGCGCCGCCGAAGCCTGGCTCGCCCGCGAAGTCGGCACGCTCACGCCGGCTGCGATCGCCGCGACGATCAGCGCGCGCTACGGCGTCGACAAGACCTTTGCGGTGCCGATCCTCACGCTGTGCGCGATCGCGGGGCGATTCGGCGAGGGGCGCGACGCGTTCCGCGACGTCCCGCAGCTCCCGTTCGAGCTCGCGGCTCTCCCGCACGCGGCGTTTCGTTTCGTCGGGCTTCCGGTGGTGAGCTACGCGCTCCCGGCGCTCATCGCCATCGGGCAGGTGCGCCATCACGTACGCCCCACCGCCAACCCGATCACGCGCCTCGCGCGCGCCGCCACGCGCCGCCCGACGCTACGCAAGCTCGCCGCGATCCAGCCCGAATCCGGCGGTTTTCTCGAAGCGACGCCGCTCACGAGTTTCGTGCTCTTGAGCCTGGTCGCGAGCGGCGAGCGCGACAACGTCGTCGCGAAGAAGGCGATCGCGTTCCTGCGGGCGTCGATCCGCGACGACGGCAGTTGGCCGATCGACACCGATCTGGCGACTTGGGTGACGACGCTCTCGATCCAAGCACTCGCCGCAGGCGGCGATCTCGAGTCGGCGATCGACGACGGATCGCGAGACGCACTCGCGCGCTGGCTACTCGACCAGCAAACGCGGGTCACGCATCCCTACACGCACGCGGCACCGGGTGCCTGGTCGTGGACGAATCGCACGGGCGGCGTTCCCGACGCCGACGACACGCCCGGCGCCCTCGTCGCGCTCGCACGACTTCGTGATGCGGGCGCCGCGCCACGCGGGGCGATCGATGACGCCGCGCGCGCCGGGATCGGCTGGCTGCTCGATCTGCAGAATCGTGACGGCGGCATCCCGACGTTCTGTCGAGGCTGGGGCAAGCTCCCGTTCGACCGCAGCAGTCCGGACCTCACCGCACACGCGCTGCGCGCCTTCTGCGCCTGGCTCCCGCATCTCGCCGACGACGATCTCGCAACGCGTACACGACGCGCGATCGAACACACGCTCGCGTTCCTCATCGCTTCGCAAGATGCGGCGGGATCGTGGACACCACTCTGGTTCGGCAATCCACACACGGCGGACGAAGAGAATCCCGTGTACGGAACCGCGCGCGTTCTCGCCTGCGCCCCCGCGTTACCCGACGTTCTGCGCTCGCAAGCCCATGAAGCGTTCGCGCGAGCGCGCACCTGGCTCGTCTCCGTGCAGAACGAAGACGGCGGCTTCGGCGGCGGCCCGGGAGCCCCCTCGACGATCGAAGAAACGTCTCTCGCGATCGATGCGCTCGCCGCGACACGCGACACCGGTCGCGACACTTCGGCCCCGCACGACGAACCGCTCGCCCGCGCGTGCCGATGGCTCACGGCACGCGTCGACGCCGACGGCTTCCCGGCATCGCCCATCGGCCTCTACTTCGCGAAGCTCTGGTACTGGGAACGCCTCTACCCGATCGTCTTCACGACCGCGGCCCTCGAACGCGTCCTCGCGAAGTCGCCGTGCGCCGTGACCTCCACCGGAGACCCCGCCGCACGATGACGACGATTCCCGACGACCTCGTCTATCTCGACTACAACGCCACGACGCCGCTCGATCCGCGCGTCCTCGACGCGATGCTGCCCGTGATGCGCGATCACTTCGGCAACGCCGCGAGCCGTCACCACGCGCTCGGCTGCGACGCCGCGACCCGCGCCGAGAAAGCGCGTGCCCGCATCGCGGACGTGATCGGCGCCGACCCGCGCGAGATCGTCTTCACGAGCGGGGCGACCGAGGCGAACAACCTCGCGATCCACGGCGTCGCAAGCTCGCCCATTCACACGCGCGACCGCGACCACGTCGTGACGGTCGCGACCGAACACCGTGCGGTCCTCGATCCGTGCGAGGTTCTCGCGCGACGCGGGCTCCGCGTCACGGTGCTCCCCGTCGATGCCGAAGGCCGGCTCGACCTCGATCGACTGGCCGACGCGATCACCGACCGGACGCTGCTCGTCTCGATCATGCACGGGAACAACGAGACGGGATTGCTGCACCCTGTCGAACGCATCGGAGCGCTGTGCCGCGAACGCGGCGCGCTCTTCCACACCGACGCGACGCAGTCGTTCGCAAGAGAGCCGATCGACGTCGAATCCATGACGATCGATCTTCTGAGCGCGAGCGCGCACAAGATCTGCGGACCGAAGGGCGTCGGGTTCCTCTACGTACGGCGCAAGCGACCGCGGGTACGGTGTGAGCCGCTGATCCACGGCGGCGGGCACGAGCGCGGCGTCCGATCGGGCACGCTCAACGTCCCCGGCATCGTCGGACTCGCCGAAGCCGCGACGATCGCCTGGGCCGAGCGCGACCTCGAGCTGCCGCGCGTGGCGGCGCTTCGCGATCGACTCCACGACGGGCTCGCCGCGAAGCTCGGCGCTCGCCTCGTCGTCAACGGCGCCCTCGAACCCCGCCTCGCGAGCACGCTCAACGCGAGCTTCGTCGGCGTCGACGGCGAAGACCTCATGAAGCGCCTCCCCGACCTCGCCGTCTCGTCGGCGTCGGCGTGCACGAGCGCCCTCATCCAACCGAGTCACGTCCTC